>DSCZ01000118.1 GCA_011048855.1 Desulfobacteraceae bacterium
AACCGGAATCGTCCAGTAAAGGCTCCGCCCAACCCGGCGCGGTCCTCCTCAAATCTTCGACGAAAATGGATCGATGCCTCGCTGCACAGCTTTCAACCACGTCTTCATTTTCCTCCCGGGATATCGTACATGTGGCGTAAAGAACCCTACCGCCGGGACGAAGCAGCTCGATCGCACAGTCAAGCAACCGGGCCTGCAGCCTTGAAAGCCGCTGAATATCTTCTTCCTTGCGCCACCATTTGACATCCGGATGTCGCGAGATCGTACCCAGGGCCGAACACGGCGCATCCAGCATGATGCAGTCAAAACGTTTTCCAAGCCATCCGCAGAGATTTTCGGAAACATCCGCCGCCACCGGCCGTATCGAACGCAGATCCATCCTTCCAGCGGTCCGCAGCATCTCCGCCAACCTATTTGTGTTCCGATCAACGGCGACCACCATACCGCGGTCCCCTGTCAGCTCCGCCAGATGCGTCGTTTTTCCACCAAGGCCTGCACACAGATCGAGCACGTGGTCCCCGGGTGATGGGGCAAGCAGGCGGGATGCCGCCTGAGCCGCCTCGCCCTGCACGGTGAAGAATCCCCGCCTGAAAGCCTCTATTTCTCCCACCGGCCTCCGCAGTTCCTCGACTATGAGACCGTCGGGGCTGAAGCCGGCATACCTGACTCTTATACCTTCGGCTGAAAGCATAACAGCCAGTTCATCCCTGCTGATCCTGCGGCTTGAAACCCTCAAAACCATAGGAGAAACCATGTTTCCAGCCTGAAGAAGGCCTTCAGTCTTCTCGAATCCCAGTTCCGTGATCCACTTTCGGACCATCCCTTCCGGATACGAGTACCGAGCCGACAAATGACTGACCGGATTTTCCTCTCTTGAAGGGAAATCGCACTGACCCTTGTGCCTGCTTATCTCGCGCAGGATCCCGTTTACGAAACTCCTCAGGTGCGGCCGCCCGCACGCCGACACCTGTTTCACAGCTTCGTTCACCGCAGCGGAATCGGGCACACGATCCATAAACAACATCTGGTAGAGGGCGATCCGGAGAACGGTGAGCACATCCGGTTCTATCCGGCTGAAAGGAAAGCTCGCGTAACAATTTATAATCCAATCGAGCCTCGATCTCCAGCGCAGAACCCCCTGAACCAGGTGAACCGCAAAAGCTCTGTCTCTCGGAGCCATTTTCGGATCATTTCCGAAGGCGTCTTCGAGACGTCGTTCAAAAGCCCCCGGCCCGGCCCCCGGCTTCCTCAGAATTTTGAATGCAAGATTTCTCGGTGTCACTTTGAATTCAGAAAGGCCACGAGGGCCTCCTCGACGCGGGCCAGGTTTACATCGGTGTCGTAGCAGGGTCCAAACGGCCGTTCGTTCAGGATGCCGAAAACCGGTATCGGATAGGTATCCTGGATGCCGCTGGTCAAATCTCGCTCGCATGCCACGCCGATAATCATATGAGGCCTGTTTTCCGCTACGATTTTCCGCGCAAGCGTGCCCCCGGTGGCGACTGAAATTGGAACGTGGTACTTTCCGGACAGCGCGACCAGATCTTTTATTTTGCATCTGCCGCAAGCCTTGCAGTTTTCGACATGACCAATGATCCTGACCGGGCATTCATGGTGCTGCAGGCAGTGTGGGATAAGCAGCAGCAGCCTTTCCGGACGAACCCTCCTGGCTTCCGCGATCACCAGTTGATTATTAATCGCGATAAACGAACGGCGCACCTCGTCTTTTCCTATTCCGAACAATCGGCCCACACCAACAAGCAACGGAAACAGGAATCGAATGACGACACCGCGGATCCGGGTGTTGAAAAAAAGGTTTTTCCCCCGGATTATGGTGCAAACAAGCGTCAGCGCCCCACCGAGCATAAAAAGTGTGACAGCCCCGAAAACCGCTGCCAGCAGGACAGGAAGGCTCGGATGGATATTTGAAAGCCCCACATAAGGCACCCACCAGAGCAGAAAGGCAAGTGCCACCATAACCACGCAGCTTACCAGCAGCAATGCTATGAAAACCCGCTTTCTGGGCGGCGGCGCTCCGGGGGCCGCCGCGCACTCCCCGGGCTGCAGAAGTGGTGACTCCTGCTCCTTGGCACCTGACGTTTCCAGTGTTTCAAGCGGGCTGCTCATGGTTGTCACCGTTCATTACAGGCTGCAAGTC
>DSCZ01000559.1 GCA_011048855.1 Desulfobacteraceae bacterium
GATAAAAGCCATGGCCGGGGGATTTTACAACCGTTTTTTCAACAGGGCGGTCGACGCCAGGCGGCAGCTCGGCTCGATATTCAAACCACTGGCTTACTCCGCAGCGCTTCAACTCAAATGGAACGGTCTCGATCCAATCTCGAACAGGCCGGATTTATATCGTTTTCAGACCACGAATTACGTTCCGAAACCGGACCATACGCCGGAGGCCGAAAATGTTTCGCTTGCATGGGCGGGAGTAAAATCAGAGAACCTGGCCTCCGTGCGTTTGATTTCTGAACTCACAGACCGCCTTAACCTGCATGAATTTGAGATGGTCGCGAGCTCCGTCGGTCTCGCCCCACATGAAGAAGAAAACTATAACGATTATGTCCGCAGGATCAGGGACCGGCATGGTGTAGTCGTAAACGATGAAGCCATAATGGAAGCCGCTTTCAACGAAGCCAAATCCGCTGTTCGGCCGGAAATTATTTTTGCCGGATTCTCCGAAACCGAAAACCTGCTCGAACTTCTGGACAGGCTGCACTTCCGGATAGACGATGCATCGCTGGACAAAGACCAGCGAAAAGATCTTGAAAATGTTCTTCCTCTCGACTACCGGCGCATGTCGGCATGCAACCGCCGCATGAAACAACACCGGGCATCAAGAGGCTCAAACCGTTTTTTATTTTACAGGATGGACGGCGCAGCGCGAGAAAGCCGCACAGCCTACATAGAAGAGATGTCACTTGCAGCCAAGGGCTCCTTCGTGCCGCTCGATTCGGTGGACGGCATCAATACCCCGGCTATATGGATAGATGGACGCCTGCCCTCCCGGGTGCTGGACGCACTGGAGCAGAAAACTGCAGAGAATTTCCAAAAGCTCAAAACCAAACCGCGCTACAGCATGGAACTGCTCAGAAACATAAGAGATTTTAAAATACTGGTCAACATCTATTATGCCTTGCGGCTCTCAAAACAGATGGGAATCTACACGCAAATGGAACCGGCGCTCTCTTTTCCGCTCGGTGCACACTCAATCAGTATTCTGGAGGCTGCGCTTGCATACCAGACGATGTTGAACGGGGTGCGACCGATTCTTTTCCCCGAACATCCGGACATAGTCCCGGTTATCACCAGGATAACCGATCGCCACGGAGAAATAATCTGGGAATACAAACCGTCCATGCAGCGGATCTTGAGCCGGGAGGTATCCCTGCAGATCATGGAAATCCTGAGATTGGTGGTGACCCGCGGAACCGGAAGACGCGCTGACGGTGCAGTCCTTTTTCAAATCGACGGAAAGCCGGGGTCCGATGTCGCCATACCGGTATACGGGAAAACCGGCACTGCAAACCGATTCGTGAATTCCAGCTTCGCCGGCTGCATTCCGGGGCCGGACCCGAAAACAGGGGTTCTGACGCTCGACGAAGGATACACGATAGCCTCCTATGTAGGCTATGACGACAACAGACCGATGATCTCCCCCCGATTCTCTGTCTATGGAGCCACCGGAGCTCTGCCGGTGTGGATAGATACCGCAAATGCAGCGGTTGCCGAACCGGTATGGAAAGAGACTTTCAGACCCGCGGATCTGATATTTTCTTCCTCCGACCCGCATGTCGAGCCTGATATACTGAAAATGATTTCGGTATCCCCGGTAAGCGGTCTTCCGACCGAAGCCGGAGTTCCGTTTCACGCACTGCTTGAAAGCGGCCGGGGCAACCGCGCACCCCTGCGCCTGTTCGAACCGATAGAGGAAACACCATGAAACATCACGTGTATACATGGCTGTTTTTGGCCGTTGCGATATTGTTCCAGGGCTGCGCCGGGGTCAGAAAGGATGTGAGGCTGGAACCGGCGCGCGAGGTGGTGGAAATTTCACCCCGGGTGCTTGATGACTCGATAAAAAAAATTGAAGCCCTTATGGAAAAGAGAACGTTCGATGAACAGCAGAAAAGTCGCGCAAGGGAACTTATCGCGGCGATCGAAGATCTCAGGAATATTCCAGCCCCTGGGACCTATGTCCTTTCCACCAGACTCGAAAAAGTTCTGGAAACCGCATCCACATTGATTCACGAAAGCCTTTACGGGCTCAAGCTTCCTGAAACTCAAAAATCTGTACTGGAAGACACATGGATTGATCTTCATAAACGACTCCTTTCCGCGTATCGAGC
>DSCZ01000041.1 GCA_011048855.1 Desulfobacteraceae bacterium
GCCCAGCAGCGCACATTTGAAAGTCCACAGAAGCGTCTCCTCAACGCTGGTAACTCCACCTTCCAGCTTCTGTGAAGCCTTGATTACATCGCGTATTACCCCTTCGGGGACCACTCCGGCGGATTTCCAGGTCTCAAGCATCGATGCAGGTAATCCAGGGATATTTGAAGCATCGAAACCACTGAAAAGCGAACTCACGGCTTTTTCGGAAGCCCCGCCCGCATCAGTGGCCAGGTCGGAAGCCTGATCGAGGCATGCCATCGTACCCTTGATGACCATCCTGAGCAGCGTATGAGCGGCCAGGACATGCTTGTCCTTCCCGCAGATACCTACCTTGTTGATATCACCCTTGAACGGGTGGCTTATGCACGGCCCCTGCAGGCAATCCCTGCAGCTGAGGCCCGACTCGCAAAACCCGCACTCCGGCACCTGGCCCTCATAGCGGTCCCAAACCAGGTCAACGCCTTCCACAGCGGCTTTTTGAATAAAACGTTCAACCGTCTTGTCCATCGTTTTTCTCTGGATCAAATCCATTGTTAATTCTCCTTTCTCAATCCATCCGTTGCCGACTACCGGTCATCGCCGGTTATTTCTCGTTTTCATTGTCACCAGCCTTAATCACTGCACGTTCCACGACCGAAATCGCATTCGTGGGGCAAACTTCAGCACATATGGGATACCCCATATTGCGGCATCGGTCACATTTGACGGCTACCTTCATCGGCGAATAGGGATTTATCACACCGAACGGGCAAACCATAACGCACATCCAGCATCCGATACAGGTCGGTTCATGGACATAAACAAGACCGGTCTCCGGATCCCGGCGCATTGTGCCATTAGGGCAGGCCTCCAGGCAGGGGGCCTCCGGACAATGCCTACATTGGAGTGCAAACTTTTTTCCTTCGACAAAAACTCTCGGCACCGGCTGCGGCGTTTCAAAAAATGAATCCGGCATTCTTTTCGATTCGGATGCAATTTCATTAGCACACCAAAGTTCGCACAAATGGCATCCGGTGCACTTTTCCTGATCAACCATTATTACATTCATATTTATCTCCTCGTACAGTGGACGGGTAAAGCCACCCGGCTCGACGTAAATTACACTATATGCGTATCCATCAACTCCTTGAATTCAGGTTCATAAAATTTATCGGCGCGCTCGCGGACAAGGGGAATGACGTCCATGAAACTGAGGCTGTGGCTCAGCAGTATCGGCGTGAATGCAGACACATCCACCTGCTTCTTGAGTAATACCGAAAAAATGCCGGCCTTCTGGGTGTCTCCGACCAGGATCGCCCCCTTGATCCGGCCGTCTTTGAGGATAAGCTTCCGGTAGGTGTCCTTGGTTTTCCGAACTACTTCCTGGTATTCTCCTCCGGATTCCGCGCCGGATCCCTCTGAAGGTACAGCGATCATCCCCAAGGAAATGGCGGGCTGTCCGATAAAATTACCGATGGAATTCATCCGCACGGAACCGGGATACACAGCTTCCACTCCCGCCATGTTTCGTCCCGCTACCTTTCCCTGCTCCATCGCGCACGGCCAAATGGCGTTTATCGCTTTACGCTCCAGCGCGATGTCGTAGGTTTCGCAGACATCACCGGCTGCGAAAACATTGGGAACCGAGGTTCTCATCTTTTCGTCAACTTCGACACCCCCCAGTAAACCCAGCGAAGTACCGGCCTGTATCGCCAACTCGGTATTCGGCTGCACTCCTATGCCCATCACGACCATGTCGCACGGTATTTCCCGGCTGTTCGTCCGGACACCGGTTACCTTGCCGTTTCCGGTAAATTCAACCGCGCGCTCGCCGCATATCACGTCGATACCGAAAGATTCCACGCGGCGCTGAACGATTTCTGCGGCTTCCCTGTCGAAAACCGTCGGCATCACCGTTCCCAGCTGCTCCAGAAGTGTAACCTTAATACCTCGGTGGCTCAGGCTGATTGCCGATTCAACTCCGATGCTCCCGGCGCCGATAACCACTGCTATCTTCCCTTTCATACTGTACACTCGTTCCGCATCGGCCATTGTTTTCAATGTCGATATATTTTCTTTTTCAACGCCGGAAATCGGAGGAACTATTGGATTTCCACCTGTTGCGATCAAAACCCTGTCGTATTCATAAGTATTCCCATCAGACGCCTTCAC
>DSCZ01000566.1 GCA_011048855.1 Desulfobacteraceae bacterium
CACTTACCTGCTCCGGGCTATGCGACAGCAAAAGATTAAGCGTCATAGAAAAGTTGATCCGAATCCGGCTTTGAATCGGTTCAGGTTCCGCTTTGGTAAGCGACTGGATAAGTTCCAGATCCTGGTACGGGCCCGGAATCACAAGCGCAAAACCAATCCTGTCTTTACCTCTTCGTCCGGCACGGCCTATCATCTGGTGAAATTCGGTTGCGCTAAGATCTGCAAATTCACGACCGTTGAAACGGTCGCTGTTCAACAAAACCACGGTCCTCGCCGGAAAATTTACGCCCGCCGCCACCGTGGACGTGGAAAAAATCGCTTCCAGAAACCCGCGGCTCATCAGGCGCTCGACCAATACCTTCCAGTACGGCAGCTGTCCGCCGTGGTGGGAAGCCACCCTTGATTCCATCAGCACCTTCATCTGCCGCTGCCATTTAAGATGGGGATATGCCTCAATGAACCGGCCGATTTCGGTGGCCATCAACCGCCGCCTTCCCGTCACAGGCGGGCATGAAGCCAGGGCACGATCACAATCGAGCCTTGATTTCAGGAAAAATATCGCCGGAAGCAGGTTACATTCCCTCAAACAGGAAATAATCCGGCCAAAATCCACGTTATCACGCCTGCCGCGCCTGCCCGAACCGTGAAGAAATTTCTTCACACCAGTGAAAAGTCCCTTTTTCCCGCTGAAAGGCATCAATTTTCCTTCCGGCGACAAAAAAAGAACTTCCAATGGAACCGGCCGCTCGGAATTCAAAACCACCTCCGGAGAAACGCCCCTTATAGAGGCAAGCCAGCCGGCTATTTCATCGGTATTGGAAACGGTGGCGGACAGCAACAGCAAACGCACCCTGGCCGGCAGATAAATAAACACTTCTTCCCACACAACCCCTCTATCCGGATCCGCCAGATAGTGTGCCTCGTCGATCACCACCAGATCCGAGTTCAGGCTCGTACCAGTGTGCATTGCATCATAAAGCTGGTTTCGTAGAATTTCGGTAGTGCCGACAATCACCGGAGCATCGGGGTTTTCCTTGCGGTCACCGGTCAGTATACCGCAGTTTTCAGCACCGAATTCCGTGGAAAATTCCTGGTAGAGAGAATTGGAAAGCGCCTTAAGAGGAGAAGCATACCAAACCCGCCTGCCTTCCCTCAAACAGGATCTTATAGCTTCGGAAGCTATCCACGTCTTGCCTGAACCGGTGGATGCGCTTACCAGCACGTCACAATCACGGATCAGCCTCAGGGCTTCGATCTGGAAGTCATCGGCCTGGAACGGCTCCGCCTGCGGGACGCCTATCCGTTTAAAAATCCGTGTGAGCTCTGGAGCGACCCTGAGTTCGGCTTCGCGCGTCCTGGGACGTGTTGACTCTTTCCGTCGTTTCTTGTGGTAAGGTCTCCGTCTGTCCATGTGCCCCGCTTTCCTGTCGCCGGCCGAACCGGCGGTGTCACCGGCGGAGTTCATATGCTATCAAATGCATATCCGAGAACATGCCGTGCATGATTCTGCCGGGGTCAAGCTGCGTCAGTTCGGGGACGTCGATCGGCGATCCCGAGTCACTTCCATGGATCACTTTCAAAGCGTTCACGTAGACTTTTTCTGCGGCTTCCCTTGCGAACAAACGGGCCGATGCCCTCAGAAACTCCACAGATCGGCCGCTTGATGCCTGATCGCCGGCCGCTTTCAAACACAGGGAGTGGGCGACTTCGCACCAGGTGATCATATCACCCAGCAAAAACATGGTATACTGGGATTTAGCAAGCTTGGCCTTTCGGACTCCGATCACCAAGCTGTTGGTGACTCGCAGAGCCTCTGCAAGGACATCTCCACCGCAGTCAACGGGAATATCCCTGAGTTCTGCAGCCATTCCCTCGTAATAGCCTCCCTTGCTCCGAACAGTTTCTCTCATACGAAAAAGAGAAATGATGCTCAACTGGATTTCGCTGGTGCCTTCATAGATTGTAAGGATTTTTACATCGCGTTTTATTTTTTCAACTTCGTATTCCCGGGTGTAGCCGTAGCCTCCAAAAGCCTGGATCGCATCGTTTGCAGCCGCATCCCCGGCCTCCGTGGCAAAATACTTTGCTATGGACCCTTCAACCTGCAAATCAACGTCCTCTCCGTCGAGCCTCATCGCCACATGCTCTATATA
>DSCZ01000188.1 GCA_011048855.1 Desulfobacteraceae bacterium
ATCTCCATCAGCGAGCAACAGGGCATCTTTTCCCTCGGAAAATCCTTCCTCTTCCTTTCCGGATACCCAGCACGGGCTGCCTGTGGCCCTGTTCACGAGCCTCATGCCCGAGATGGAAACGAATCCCCGCGTATTGAAAGGGTCGATACGGAGTCCTGCCACGCGCAAGGCAGCCGGGTCGGGAACCGTTACATTGATCTGGTTCCATTCGTCAGGGATCAGAACCATTTTTGTGGAATTCTCTTCGGAGTAAGGATCCGCCAGGCCGTTGGGGTCAGGAAAATAAATCTTCAAATAGAAAGTTTCGTCCTTCTTACCGGTCCCGGTCGGGTGATTTTCCCTTTGCGCCATCTTATCGAGCTCCGTGTATTGATAACGGCCCATTAAAATCATGAAAACACTGTATCGAATATAAAGCCTCTCTTAGATCCGCTCAAGGAATTTTTACCGTGACGTTACAAGGCAGCATACGTCGGGAATGGAATCCCGACCTACGACATCGTGCATGTAGGCCGGGTTTAATTACCCGGCTTGCCCGGCACTACGACATCGTGCATGTAGGCCGGGTTTCATTACCCGGCTTGCCCGGCACGGCGTTGCCACGATAATGTCGGGTATGGAAACCCGACCTACATAAACGTCGGGTATGGAAACCCGACCTACGGGCCGTTGATTTTTCCCTTGACAACGGTTCCACATATGGTACCATGCCTTACACTACATCATTTCCGAAAAGAAAGATGCCGGAATTATGAGCAGGACAAAAGAAAAAAATTTCAGTGGTCAATTCAGGCTTCGCATCCCGGGTTCCCTGCATGCCGCACTGGCGGATGAAGCCCGGAACCAGGGAGTTTCCCTCAACAGCTACCTGATTTTTCTTTTGAGTTCAAGACACAGCCAGGAACAAACCTGGCAGAAAGCCCTTCAGTTCCAGAGGCGGCAGCTGGAAGACACCGCCCAGGCTGTGCAGGAAATGCACAAGATGGTATCCAGCCTGACGCTCGGCGAGCCCGAGCCGGAAGGATTCACCTGGCTGAGCAGCGAAACCAGCAATGTCCTGATTCAATAGCAGCGGAGGCGTAAACGCGTTTTTATGATACGAAATGTATGGATTGTCCTGTGCAGGGATATCATCACGGACCAGGAAAGCAACTCGGTCTCCTACATTCGGTGCATCGAAGAGGGTTCAGCCCGCGAGTTACCGGTGCGCATCGGCCCCATGTTCCTGGGAACCCTGTGGGAAAAAAACGGAAAGGAGGCGGAGATCATCCGCTTCCGTGTAGCCCTGGCATCACCGGACAAATCCATCAAGGCGGTTCTGCAAACAAATCCCATAACCATGGACCGCCCCAGGCACCGCCTGCATTTCCGTATAAACTCCATGGAAGTGACCAGTTTCGGCACCCATCAAATCATCGTCGAATACAACCAGGGCCGGGAATGGCTGCAGGCGTCCCGCTTGCCGATCCTGATCAGGAAAGTAGAGGAGAGCGGCTGAAATGGAAGAGGAAATTAAGAAAATTTTGAGGCTGGGCATCCTTTTAAGCATTTTCATCAGCCTGCTTAACCTGATACTGCCTTTCAACATGCTGATGCTTTTCTGGTTTGTGATTCCGAGCGAAAGCATCTCCAACATCTACGTCATCGCCGTCGCCGCTACAGCCGGGCTGTTGTTCATGACCATATTCGACCGTCTTCGCTTTGCTCTGCTGCGACGCTTTTCTCTACGGTTGAACGAAGAACTGGGTGAAAAAATCCTGCTGGGACTGCTGCAGGACCGATCTCTCGAACAAAAAGGCAGTTATTCTTCCGCCATGGAAGACCTTACCAGGGTACGGAACTTTCTGAATTCCCCCACATCCTCGGCATTTCTGGACAGCATGGTTTCGCCCCTCCAGCTGGCCATTCTCTTTTTCATAAGCCCTGTAATAGGGGCCCTGGCCGTGGTTTGCATCCTGATTATACTTACAGTCATGCTGGCGGGACGCAAACCGACACGGGAGCTTCTACAGCGCGCCAACAGCCGATTCGGCAAAGTGAACAATCTGGCACGG
Source organism: Desulfobacteraceae bacterium (assembly GCA_011048855.1). The sequence continues at coordinate 2,055 of DSCZ01000188.1, forward strand.
GAATGCGTGGAGAATTCCCAGGTGGTGGCCGCAATGGGCATGCAGCCACAGATGAACAAACGCTGGCGGGAAATGCAGGACGAGATGATCATGGAC
>DSCZ01000575.1 GCA_011048855.1 Desulfobacteraceae bacterium
CTTCTCTCCTTTTCTCTCGTGTTGACGGCTGGTTGAAAATAAGAGCCATGTTTTACCGTGAGTGTCATTACCATAGAATTGACGTCATTACAATCATATAGGTCGCAGAAACGAATCAACCCGAAAAGCGGGCGGCGGGCCCGATTTTCGATGCCTATGCCGGTCGTCGCCTGATGGGGTTGTTTTCGGAGTAAAAAAAGCCCGGGGGCTGTCTGCTCCCGGGCAGGATCGGAGTAAAATAGGAACTGCTTTACCAGTTGAAGACTTTATCCAGTTCTTCGTCTGGAACTTCAAAAACCACATCGTGAGGTGAGAGACGCTCTTTCTTGAAAAAATCCGGCAGGCGGTCGTGCTTAGATGTCAGGCCGGCTGCAAAGTTAAATTCTCTTTCGTTTTTCAGCACCGATTTCCCGAGTTCGGTTACATCGTCAGCCGTCAGATTCAATCCGTAAAAAGCATTGATCATGTCAATGAGCGCCTGAAACGTCTCCGGCTGGTCCATCACCGCAAAAGCGATAAACAGGCACATCCCGGTGGAATCTATGGCCGCGGTTGCAATTTGCAGGTTTCTGGAGAGTTCCACCTGTCCTGCCGGTTTGAGGGGATCGACTTTTCCGCCGACACTCAGAAGGTTTGTTGCCACGGCATAACCTGCGGTGTGGTCCGCTCCCATGGTACTGGTTGCGTAGGTGACCCCGATTCCCTGGACAGCACGCGGATCGTAGGCCGGCAGAGCCTGTCCCTTGACAACCGGCACGCGTTCGACTCCGAACACCTTTCCGGTCACCGCTGCACCGTTCCCGAGAATGCGGCCTAGCGGACTCCCTTTGCCCACCTCTTTTACCATCTCTATCGCTGCTGCAGCATCTCCAAATTCCGCGAGACCGGCTTCCATGGCCACCCCTATTGTGGCGCCCATTTCGATTGTGTCGAGACCGAAGTCGTCGTCCAGCCTGTCGAGCATTGCGATCGCATCTATGTCATCTATACCGCAGTTGCCGCCGTGAGCCCACACGGTTTCATATTCCGGCTGCTTCGTGACATAATTTCCGTCCTTGTCAACGTATGTGCCCGAGCATCTGATGACGCAACCGCGGTGACAGCCATGGGTGGCCTGTCCACCGCGGGCTGTTTCAAGCTCGGCCAGAGTTTCCCCGCTGATTTTCTCACATCCTTTGAAGCGTCCGAGTGTAAAGTTGTATGTCGGATAACCTCCGGCCTCATTTACAATGTTGGTAAGTACATTTGTGCCGTAGGCCGGCAAACCTTCTCCGGTAACAGGGTGTTTTTTGAGACCCTCGACCCATAGCTTGGTCGCCTCTTTGAAAGCCTCTGGATTTTTAGGAGGGCGCATCTTCATGCCGGCGTCGTCCAGCACGATCACTTTGACGCCCTTGCTTCCCATGACGGCGCCGACGCCGCCCCTGCCCGCATGGCGGTTGGGCCGGAAATCCATATCCGTGAAGGCTATCGAGGCAGCTGACATTTTCATCTCGCCCGCCTGCCCGATCGAAATGCAGGCCACTTTATCACCGTATTCACCCTTTATTTTGTCTATAAGGTCGTAGTTTCCCAACCCTGCGAATTCGCTGCAGGAAGATATTTTCACGCCGTCCTTGTTTATTGCTACTTTATAGAGAGCACCATCTTCGGGTTTTCCTTCGAGCACGATAGCGGCGTAACCCAGCCTGGCGAGAACCTGGCCGGCCTGGCCTCCGGAATTTGCTTCTTTGATGCCTCCGGTGAGCGGGCTTTTGCACCCAACTGAAATACGCCCTGACATGGCAGCTGTGGTTCCCCCGAGCAGGCCCGGAGCTATAACCAGTTTGTTGTCGGCTCCCAGAGGGTGGCACAGCGGCGGCACTTCTTTGGCAACGACAGCGGAAGTCAATGCCCTGCCGCCCAATCCACTATAGGCTCCCACCGGTGTTTCCACGGCTTTCGGGCCGCCTGCCGCTCCCATGTCGATTCTCAAAATCTTGTCCATAGATTCCTCCTCTCGCTAGATGTCGACAAATAAAGTGTATCTATCGGCGACGATCACAATCCTTCGTCAATCAATACAAAAAACTCAAAATACCACTATTAAAAATTTTTACTTTATATAAAAAATATAAATATAATTTTATCGTGATTCTCGCATCATGTC
>DSCZ01000143.1 GCA_011048855.1 Desulfobacteraceae bacterium
CGTCGCCAGTTCGTTTGTCCCGAAATGCAGGATGTAGTCGGATTCCTGGTAGTTGATCCAGGGTCGCTTGTCGTTCAGGTTTTTTTCGTTGGCCATCCGGTTGGCATTGTCACACATGGGACGGTGGGTGGTCTTGGGGCATCCAAGGTGGTCGAACAAGGCTTCGTGGATGTTGTTCGCCCAGTCGTTTCCACGCATATAGCCCAGTTTGTGGGGGTCCATAGCCTTGATCTTTTTGGTTACCAGGTCCAGGGCCTCGTCCCAGGATGCCTTTCTGAATCGACTTCCTTCCTTTATGAGCGGAGCCTTAAGGCGGTATGCCGAGTAAACATGCTTGGGTGCGGCGGCACCTTTCGGGCAGATTTTCCCTGCGCTTTTCGGATCTCCCTGCAGCCCGGCGACGGATTTCAGTATGCCGTCCTTGAGTCTGGCGGATGTGCCGCACAGGGCCCCGCAGGCGTAACAGTGGGAGGGAATCGTGCCGGTGAAACCCTGCTCGACTTCTCCCTCTTCGATCGTCGTGTAACCGGAATCAAGCCCCAGGGATTCGAGGGCGGGAAGCAGGCGTATGGTGACTTCGAGACCCTTGGTGAACCCGGCGTTCCGCAAGCTTTCACACATCAAGGCGCCCCTGGTGTAATGCCCGAGTCCCTGGTAAAAATTGCTTTGGGCCGGGGATGCGGCGACAAGCTGGTCGCATAAACCAGGGACCCATTTGCAGTATCTGTCCTTGAAAAATTCCATGTAAAGATCGTCTTTTCCTGTTTCGTTCATGTATCGCAGCATTTCCATCTGCACCGATACGTGATCTTCGAGATCCTTGAAGGATTCTTTTTTCCGAATGCCGGCCTTTTTGAAATATTCCCGCAGTGAAAACACCGAATCCTGCATCAGGACGGGCTCCCCGCTCAGTATGGCCGATTCATAAGGAAAAACGGGATTATTTCCAGCGTTCAGAAACAGATCCGCATAGTCATAGCGCAGTTCATTGAAAAGTTTTTCGGCAGGGCCGCTCTGAAGGTAGCTCGCCATGACTTCGGCACCGCTCATCAGGTCGATGAAGCCGCAGCCCCGAACCGATTCCAGGAATGGTTTAATGAAATCATCTTTTTGCATCGCCTCGATCAATGACAGGGGAATCTCATCCCTGTAAAGTGTCGAGAGGAATCGATACCTCATCGCTCTTGATTTATGTAGGTCTTCTGACATAATACATGCCTCCATTAGGTTAGATTGAATACTTCACGGGTTATGGTTCATCGAATCACCGGGCAGCTGCTGCTTTGCGTGCCTGTAACCGGTGATTACCTGACCCAGAGCTTTTTTGATTTTACCGACCAGGATGCGGGCAATTATATAGCAAATGAGCAGGAAAGGCACGAAATTCAGCCCGTCCTCCAGGTATGGAAACGGGAAACGAATGCCGCCGAAGCGTTCCTGGAACCAGGCTGCGGCGAGGAACACCGGCCAGATGGAAGCCATCCCCATGGCGAGTGTCAGGAAAAAAGTTTTCCCGTACGCCTCGTTGGCCAGCTTGTTGATCTGCTTGTATGCTTTCTTGTTCCCGCTTTTGAGTGCATTCATGGACCGGTCCCGGTACATGTTCATTTCGTCCATGCTCTCTTTCACCGCAGACCTGTTGACCCTGTTGACAATCGCCATAGTTATTTCTCCAACGACGGCAGACCACAGAGCGACGAAAAATGTGCCGAGCCACCAGCTCAAGATAGGGCTGTCAAGCCAACGGTATGGCTGGATGAGCACCGGGTCGATTTTTAATAAAAGCCAGTCCATAAATCCAAAAGTCGATTCCCCATCTTGGTTTCGATGAATCTATAAACGTCTGCAACCTGCTGTTTTTATTTTCAAAAAGCGCTGTTGTTTTTCTTTTGCAGGCGTACCGACCACCGAAGTGACAGTGTATGGTTAAAAACAAGTAGAATTCCCGGACCACGCTGCCGGCAGCATGACCCGGGAATCATAAATTGTTTACCTGCCGGCATGAAGATTATGCCGTCAGAGTTTCCAGGTTACGGAACGATCTTGTAGCCGAGGAAACCCTGGGAAGCGTACCTGATGCCGACGTAGAAGGCGAGCAGGATAAAGAGAATTTTGAGAGCTTTGTCCGGCAGGTACTTGGA
>DSCZ01000099.1 GCA_011048855.1 Desulfobacteraceae bacterium
ACGGTAGACTTCTTCACAAGCGTATCCTCCAATTCGGTTTTTTTGTTGCTGATCACAACGAACCGAAGGGTACGCTTTTTTTATTCAACCATCAATCCACAACTTTGGGGTATACCTCCCAGTTCTTTTTTGTTCGCCTTGCTAAGAGCATTGAGACTCCGGTATCTCCGGGCAAGCACGCGGGCTGCCCGTTGGCCTACATGGCGGATGCCAAGGGCGTAAAGAAAGCGATCAAGACGAGGCGACCTGGCTGCCCGGATTTCATCATAAAGCCGGATTGCTGATTTTTTTGCGAATCCCTCCAATCTCGTAATATCCCCCGTGGAAAGTTCATAGAGATCCGCGATATTCCTGACCATGCCTTTTTCTACAAGCCGCTTTACCGTTTTATCGCCGAGACCCGCAATGTTCAGAGCGTCACGGGAAGCGTAATGGAGGATATGGCCGACCTGCTGGGCGGGACAGGAAAGTCCGGCCGGACAGATCGTATAAGCCCCCTCCTTGATGGTTTCCGATCCGCAGGAGGGACATTTTCGGGGCATGGCGAATCTTTTACCCCTTTTTTTACCCCGCGCCTTCAACCGTTCCACCACTTCGGGGATCACATCTCCTGCCCTTTCAATTCTAACCTTGTCGCCGGGACGAACATCTTTGTTTGTGACTTCTTGCTCGTTGTGAAGTGTAGCCCGGCTGACGGTAACACCTCCCACGTCGACAGGCGCCAAAAGGGCAACCGGAGTCAGGATTCCTGTTCTCCCCACCTGAACGACAATATCCCGGAGGGTGGTAATCTCTTCCTTTGGCCGAAATTTCCACGCGAAGGCCCAACGGGGACTCCGCTGGCGTACTCCGAGATTCTCTCTATGTTTAAAGTTGTCCAGTTTGATAACAATTCCGTCGATATCGTAATCGAGCTGATCCCGCTCTTCTGAAAGTTTCTGATGGTATTTCCTGACACGGTCAAAGGTAGTTGCCTTGGTAATGTGGGTGTTTGTTTTCAACCCCCATTCCGGAAATTGTTGAAGCGTCTTCCAGTGGGACGACAATTCATATCCCTCGATCTTCAGGATATCATAGAAGAAAATACCGAAGGGTTTCCCGGCCACTTTCTTTGGATCAAGTTGCCTCATCATGCCCGCCGCTGCATTGCGCGAGTTTGCAAAGGGTTCTTTCCCCTGTTCAATCCGCTCTTTGTTCAATTTTTGAAATCCCTTCTTCTTCATGAAAACCTCTCCTCGAACGGAAAGCAGGGAAGGAAGAGAACCGCTTTTCCGGAGGCGAAGAGGAACCGGCCCCATCGTCTTCAGATTTTCAGAAATATCTTCTCCTGTCCGCCCATCCCCGCGGGTGGCGCCGTATTTAAATATTCCATCTTCGTATACGATCTCGACCGAAAACCCGTCGAATTTAGGCTCGAGGACATAGGTGACATTCTCTCCGTTAATATTCCGGCAGATAAAGTCGTCAAAATCTTTAACTTCCTTTTCTTCCAGGGCCGCATTCAGACTGAGCATGGGAGCCGAATGGTTCACCTTTTTGAGCCCGCTGACCGGCTCCACCCCGATACGCCGGGTCGGCGAAACGCTGGACTGCAGGTCCGGAAAGGTTTCCTCCAGTTCCTGGAGACGCCGTAAAAGCTTGTCATAGGCGGCATCGGAGATCTTCGGCTTGTTTTTTACGTAATAGAGATAATTGTGGTATTCGATCCCTTCCCGGAGTGCCGCGACCTCATTCCGAGACTCTTCCCTGCTCATTTTTTTCACGTCTTTGAATTCGGTTTTCGGGTTTTTTTTGAAGTCCATACTGGCCATCCCGGGTTCAAACCGTTATCTTTCCCGCACGCCGAGTCCCGCGTTTACGAGCCGGCGACAGTGAAACCACGGGGAAACAAAATCGAGAAATTATTTTCTTTTCAGCAACTTCCTGACTTCTTTGAGTGGATGGGTATTCAGCACGTCTCCTTTTCCAAGCCATCCTCTCCGGGCCTGGTATACGCCGAAGCGCATGAAATCCAGATTGAGAGCTTTGAATAATCGCCTATTCCCCAGTGTTCCCCCTTCGGGGCAAATTTTTTCAGGATTTTGGAGTCTACTGCTGGCCGATAATCCGCACCGAAAGCGTTTTTACTGCTATGACTG
>DSCZ01000614.1 GCA_011048855.1 Desulfobacteraceae bacterium
CGAGGCCAGGCATGTGATTGTGTGCAATCTGGACGAGAAACCGGGATATTCGGGTGTGGACAATCCGCTTTATGAAAGAGAAAATGCAATCCTTCTGTTCGGCGACGCCTCAAAAACGCTGGAAGCCATTATCGAGGCTTTGAAAGCGTAATCCGTGATGATTCCGGTTTATCGAATTTCTCCGACCGGTCTGTTTTTCCTCTGCGGGGGTGAGCAGACCCCTCGGGCTATTCATGAATACCTGGAGGATTTTACCGATGACCGATCTCGAGTATCAACCTGATTTGATCCTGACAAACGGAGTGATCTACACTCTTGACAGCTCAAGGCCTGTTGTGGATTCGGTGGCGGTGACCGGGCGTAAGGTGACGGCCGCAGGCAGCGGCCGGGAAATCCGGGGTGAGGCGCGAAGCGGTACGGAAGTGTTGGATCTTCAGGGCCGTGCCGTGATTCCGGGCATGATGGATTCTCATTTCCATTTTTACGACTGGTCGATTGGAAGGCGTCAACTGGATCTATCCGGGGTCCGGAGTTTCGAAGAGATCTCCGGTCTTGTTCGGCAGGAGGCCGGAAAACAGGAACCTGGCTCGTGGATAGTGGGTTTCGGGTGGAACGAATCCGACTGGCCCGTCCATCGCAAGCCGCTTCGGGACGATCTGGACGCTGCGGCGCCGGCCAACCCGGTCGCGTTATGGCGGTGTGATCTGCATCTTGTTTCGGTGAATTCCCCGGCGCTCGACGCAGCGGGTATTGTTCCGTCCACACCGGATCCCCCGGAGGGGGTGATCGAGAAAGATGCTTCGGGGCGACCTACCGGTATCCTTCGTGAGCTTGCAGCCAACCTGGTAAAAACTGCGATTCCCGCGCCGGAAGGAGAAACATTGTATGGTATTATGCGAGAGGGAATCGTTGAGCTAAATTCACTGGGACTGACCTCCCTTCATGACATGAGGCTTATGGGGGGGCTTGAAGGAGCGGACGCCCTAAGGATGTGGCAAGTTCTGCGGGAGCGGGGCGAATTGAACTTAAGATGCTGGGTGGGCATCGCGGGGGAGCACATTGAAGAGGCGATAAAGCTCGGGCTCAGGACCGGTCTGGGCGACGACAGGCTCAGGATCGGGCCGTTGAAATTTTTCGCGGACGGCGGGATGGGGGCTCGAACCGGGTGGCTGATCGAGCCTTATCTGGATGCGGAATACGGTATGCCGCTTGCGCCGATGGCTCATTTAAGCCATGCTTACCGGCAGGCCGAGCAGGCCGGCATGGCGGTTGTTGTGCATGCCATCGGGGACCGGGCGAACCGTGAATTGGTCGACCTTCTGCAGGAACTCGATCAATGGCCCGAAAGACGGGGAAATTTTATCCCTCCAGCCATATCTCACCGCATCGAACATGCACAGATGATCCGCCCCGATGATGTCCTGAGACTTGCAGCCCTCGGAATCCCGGTGTGTATGCAGCCGCATAACATGATATTGGACATCAACATGATAGATGAATCGGTGGGGGACCGGGGCCGGTTTACATATCCGTTCAAGGAAATGCTGGATGCGGGCGTTCTGGTGCTTTTCGGCTCCGATGCGCCGGTCTGTGCCGCCAACCCGTTCGTGAATATTCATGCGGCTGTCACACGGCGCCGGGCAGACGGCACACCCGCTGGAGGCTGGTATCCACGTCAATGCCTGAGCGTGGAAGAAGCGTTGCGGTGCTACACGGTTTCCCCCGCAGAGTATTACCGGCGTGAGAATGTACTCGGGACTATAACGCCCGGCAAATTCGCCGATATTGTCGTGCTGGACAGGGATATTTTCACCGTTGATCCGATGGATATCATCGACACGAAGGTCGAGATGACGATATTCGACGGGAGAATCGTTTACAGGCGAGGGAAAGTTTAAGATGTCGGTCCTCTGTGGAAAGGATCTGTAAAAACTCCGACCCGTCAAAATGATTTAACAGGCCGGAGGCGTCCACATGATTCAAAAAATTCTTATACTTTACGAAATAGGCGAAGGATAAATCAAAAAATTATCTGAAGAAGTGAGCCCCGGCACCTGGACGATCGGGTGCCGGGCAGAGTCCTCTTGAATGTGTGGGGGCCAGACGAACCCCGGGTAGATGTTCATATAG
>DSCZ01000081.1 GCA_011048855.1 Desulfobacteraceae bacterium
GATCAGGATCCACTGCAAAGGCCCGGGCAACGGTGATTCGCTGGACCATGCTGGCCGACACCTGGTTGGGATATAGATCTTTCGTATTCTTGAGCCCCACGAGATCGAGCATGTAGTCGACCCTCTCATTCACCTTCGTCCGTGGAAAATGTTTAACTTCCATCCCGTAAGCAACGTTTTCCCTAACGGTCCGCCAAGGCACATACAAGTCGGCTCCTGAAAAACAAATGAAATATTGTGTTTCTGGGGGTTCGCCACTTCCCCATCGATGAATATATCACCCTCTGATGTCGGGATAAGCTTGGACAGACAATTTAAAAAAGTGGTCTTGCCGCAGCCTGTGGGTCCGACGATTGAAGAAATTCCCCTTTTGCAACATTAAAACTGATATTATCCAGAACCAAAAGATCCCCGAATCGCTTGGTCAAATTCACCACTTCAATTTTATAAGCTTCTCGTTCTTGTCGGGTCACGTTATCTTGTCCCTTAATTCAAGGTTTTTCCGCCACCAGGCCTCCTATCCGGCAACATCCTTATCCGCTATGATCAGTGCTTCGTCGAAAACACTCATACCGTGGTCGATCTCCTGCTTGGTAATAGTCAATGGCGGAGAGAGCATGATTACGCTGGTCTGCCCCGGAAGACAGTAAACTCCCTCCTGAAGAGCTTTGGCAAGCACTTTGCCTTTGGCATTAGGTGCTCTGGGCCCTTCAAGCCAGGGGTCATGGATCGGCTCTTTGGTCTTACGATCCTTAACCAGTTCCATTCCCACGAAAAGCCCTTTCCCCCTGACATCCCCGATACAGGGATGCTTATCTTTAAGCTCAAGGGCCTTTTCCATCAGATAGTTTCCCATCTTCTCGGCATTGGCGATGAGATCATCGCTCCTGTAGATACCTATTGCAGCCACCCCGGCCGCCATCCCCATAGCGTGGCCGCTGTAGGTATGACCGTGAACCCACGGCTGTTCCTGGAACTTGGCCGCCACATGCTCCCTCATACACGTAGCTCCAAGCGGTATATAACCGCCGGTAATCCCCTTCGCCATGGTGATGATATCAGGCACGACGTCCCAGTGCTCTATGGCGAACCATTTACCGGTCCTTCCGAAGCCACTCATCACTTCGTCGCATATCAAAAGGATCCCGTGCCTGTCACATATCTCTCGTACCATCTGCCAGTATCCATCGGGCGGTACGATGATGCCGTTGGCGCCCACAACAGGTTCCGAAATAAAAGCCGCCACTCGCCTTCCCCCGCCTTCAAACCGGATTACATCCTCCAGATGCTTCGCACACTGCAGATCGCAGGCCGGATAGGTCATTCCGAACGGACAACGATAACAATAGAAGCCCATGCAGCGCACGACACTCGGAATCGAAGGCTCGCACGCCCAGTTGCGCCAATCACTGGAAACGGCCATCGCCGCGTATGTCGACCCATGATAGCCGATGTAGCGGGACACGATCTTCTGCTTACCTGTAGCCATTCTGGCAAGTTTCAGCGCCCCTTCATTGGCCTCCGCTCCGCTCGTAGAGAAATAGGTGATCTTGATGTCTCCCGGAGTCACTTCCGAAAGCAACTTTGCAAGCCGCGCCTTGGACTCATTTGCGAAAGCCGAGGCAGCAGTCTCAAGTCTTCCGGCCTGGGCCGAAATTGCCTTCACCATTCTCTCGTCACAATGTCCAAAATTGCTAAATACAAATTGAGACGTAAAATCAAGGTATTGCTTTCCAGAAAGATCGTAGAAATAATTCCCCTTGGCATAATCAAGAGCTATCGGATTCAGCCCTTTCTGTGCCACCCAGGGATAGAGTATGTAAGTCCGTTCATAATCTTTGATCTCTTCCGCACTTAAACTTTTTAAATTATTTCTGTCTATTTCCATATTTTTCTCCTAATTTTTTATAAATCATTTATATTAATTCTATTTGAAATATACACAATTTTCAGTATAAAACAATATATATTAATATAATTGAAACTTCAAAATAAATTTTTCTTATAGGGATTTATAAATATTGAAAATTAAAAAAAGCAAATTTGAAAAAAGTCGAATTTGAAGAATTAAAAAGCCTAGGGAGTGTCCATCCGGAAATGCCGGATGGCACTAGTGAAGTTTCCA
>DSCZ01000432.1 GCA_011048855.1 Desulfobacteraceae bacterium
GCCGAAAGACGTTCCAGTCCGTGCCGAAGCGGCGCACGCCATGCCTGGTTCCAGCCCGGCGTCCCTGTTACGTTGCATCCACAGTCAGCCCGCCATCGTTCAACCCCGTGTGAACAGCTCCAGGAGCTTGCTTCCCGGATTTTCGCCTCCCAGGCAGGTGGGCAACGCTCCAGGAACGCACCGGGATTGATGACGGACATTTCCGTCGTTTTCTCCAACGTCTTGAAAAGCCAGGCGAGAGCCATATCTCCGAATTTAGAATGATGTCCGTAGGATTCGCCGTCTGTCGCCACGGTGATAAGCCGTGGACCCCTGCGGCCGTTGTTTGCGGCATCTCTTATGTTCGAGAGATAATGTTCCCCGGAGGCAAGCAATCCTTCATAGGCGACACCCCGGCTCACAGCCCCGTTGTAAAAAAAAACGTCGATAAAACGATCTCCGCCGCCGGTCGGAAACACCCGGTACGGCTTCGTGGTATCGAGGGAGCCGGAGTCGATTTCTTTCCAGACCCTGCGAGTTTTCGAGCCGAGCGGACGAACGGCTTCCGCCTGATCCGGGCTCAAGATCGTAAACCGTATTCCCTCCCCGGCCATCAAAGTCAGAGTTTCGCTGTCGACTGCGGTCTCAGCCAACCACATTCCTTCAGGCCTGCGCCCGAACCTGTGTTCGAAATCCCGCATCCCCCAGATGATCTGCGTGCGTTTGTCCCGCGTCGAGGCAAGCGGCATTATGATATGATTGTATACCTGGGCTATCGCGTTGCCGTGACCATGATAACGATCAATCGACTTCCGGTCGGCATCCAGTATCCTTCTGTAAACACCGGGGTCGTGCCGCAAAAGCCATGTCAGCAGCGTCGGGCCGAAATTGAAAGACATGTATTCGTAGTTGTCGACAAGCGACAGTATCCCGCCTTCACGTCCAGGAATCCTGGCCACTGCGTTGGGACCGTAGCACTCCCTGGTTATTCTCCGGTTCCAGTCATGGTATGGTGCTGCAGAAGGCTCACACGGTACCGCGTCAAGCCATGGATTCTCCCTCGGAGGCTGGTAAAAATGCCCGTGAATGCATACAAAGGAATCTTTTTCGGTCATATCCGGATGGGCACCCTCTGATTTTTCCATTACACCTGGAAAAGCCAGCCTCTGAATCGTTCATCTTCCCCGGCTGTCACCCGGTTCATTAAATCACGCAGACGCCTGCACATAGGTCCCGGCACCTGGTCGAACACCCTGTCGTCAATGCGACTGACCGGGCACACCTTCATCACCGTGCACGAGAAAAAAACTTCGTCCGCATCATATAAAGCTTCAGGCTTGAGCTGTGTCTCAACTGTCTCGATACCCTCGGAGGCAGCAACCACCGGCACCGATTTCCGTGAAATACTCCTCAGAATCTTTCCGAGGGCCGGGGTGTAAAGTTTACCGTCTTTCACAATAAAAACGGATTCCGTACCGCCTTCCGCTATGAAGCCTTCGTTGTCAAGCATCACGGCCATCTCGAAACCCTTTTTCCTGGCATCAAGACGGGACATCATCCCGTTCAGATAATTCGCGGCCACCTTGGCCTCCGGCGGTACCGTCCCGGGGTGAATCTTGCGCCACGAGGAGATACACGTAGTGACACCCCTGTCGAATGAAAACATGCTGCTTCCTAAATCAACGCCCGGGTCGACTGCGAAAACCGCTACGGAAAGATTCCCGGCAGGCGGCATGATATCGAAGGCCACCTGGGGGTAAAACCCCATGATTTTAACCACCCCCGCTTCGAGCCCGTTCCGGCGAACCGTTTCGAGAACCGCCTCGTGGAGATCATCGGCTGAAATCGCAAGGTTCATCTCGAGCAGTTCGGCACTTCTAAAAAACCGGGATACGTACTCGTCGAGCCTGAAAACAGCGGTGCCCGCTTGAGTTCTATGCACGCCCAGCACCTCGAATATCCCGGACCCGCGGGCAAAGCTGTGGCTCATGATGTGTACGTTGGCATCTTCCCATGGAATAAACCGGCCATCCATATAAACAACGCGGTCTTTAAGCATGTTTCCCTCCTGTCGCAGCTGTTGACAAACTGTAAACCACTATCAAATCGTCCCCCATCACCATCTGTTCAGGGCTGGTGTCAC
>DSCZ01000583.1 GCA_011048855.1 Desulfobacteraceae bacterium
GCCCGGCCTATACCGATGCTGTACCTGGAATAATCTCTCGCGCGGTTCTCTCTATACCCGAAACTCTCGATATTGTGAAAAGCTGCATAAAGCCTGCAGGTTTGGTTATATTAATGAAGGGGCCCGGGTGCACCGAGGAACTCGCCGAGGCTCAAGGCAGGTTTGGCAGTAATTTCAAGCTGATTGAAGACAGACACTACAGCATTCCAGGTACGACCCACAGGCGCCGCCTGGTGGTTTTCAGGCGAAAAACATCTATTTCTTCCACTTCGGCTGATCCGGGTGGAACGGGGCGGCCTATCCGAAAAATCGAAAGCAGTGAGAATCCCACGTTTAAATTTCTCAAAAAGTTATTGGATTCCAAGGGCATAAAGAAAACCCGCAGAACACTGGTCAGCGGCGAAAAATTGACCCGGGAGATCATTGAAAAGCATCCGGAGTGCTGTGAATCGTGGATAACCCCCGCCGGGGGAATGTCTCCTCCCGATCATCTTTCACCGAAAGTAGAGATTTTGGAGCTTTCGCCCCGGCTTTTTCGTGTCCTGGACACACTGGGAACCGGTTTTCCGATGGTATGCGCCGTGGTCCCCGCGCTTTCACAATGGAGCCCGGAGGAGGGCTTCCCCGAGGGTTGCAGCGTTCTGGCTCCGTTCCAGGACCCCGAAAATATGGGCGCGGTGATAAGATCGGCTGCGGCATTCGGGGCCTCCCAGGTTATAGTAATGGCGGAGGGAGCGAATCCATTCCATCCCAAAGCCGTGAGAGCGTCTGCCGGAGCGGTTTTTTCGGTGCCTTTACGTTCCGGCCCCCGCCTTGCGGATCTTCCCTCGGATCTTCCCCTGGTGGCTTTGTCGGCCGAGGGGAAAGACATCAGAAGCGTAGGCTTTCCTGATTCCTTCGGGTTGCTTGTTGGCGCCGAGGGTTTGGGGCTTCCCGGTTATTTAAGGAAAAACGCTGTCGGAATTCCCATGGCCCGCGGTATGGAATCGCTGAATGCGGCGGTCGCAGCGTCTCTTGCGTTATATGAATGGGCTGGAAGAAAGGGAAGAGAATGAGCCGGGGATTGTTGGTTATCTGTATGCAAAAATAAACGTCGAGACAGGAAGCGAGGTCTGCGTGTATGGAAAAAAACCTTGAAATAGTTTTTCCCGGAGGTAAACGGGTCGACGCCAGGATAAACGGCATGACGGTTCACACCGATCAGTATCCGGAAGAAGGAGGAGAAGGTACGGCCCCGGAGCCTTTTGAAGTTTTTCTTGCATCCATAGGAACTTGTGCCGGCATCTACGCTCTTGATTTCTGCAGAGCAAGGGATATCCCGACCGACGATCTGTCTATTTCGATGAAGTGCAGTTTTGACGAAAAAACATTTCGCTGCTCAAAAATCGAGCTCAACCTGAAGCTGCCCCAAGAGTTTCCGGATCAGTACCTGAAAGCCGTGGTGAGATCAATGGATCTGTGCAGTGTCAAGAAGCACATCATGGAGCCCCCGATCATGGAGTTGAATGCTTCAAAGTCGAACGGCAACGATCCTGATGTCTTTTGAGAGATCGAAACTCAAAAAAAGAGACATGGATGATTTCCGGGTGTTTTCGGTGGACAATATTCGTGGAAAACTCAGGGACGGGATATGATTTCGAGAAGTTCTCCATCCGTCGCTTCCGGGTGCAGGCGGGCGGCTGCAGAAAGCCTCCGCGCCACATAAGCGGTTGCTATGGATGTGCCGGCATAAACTCCCGGGTCCCCCCGGTGACCTACGGGGAGCATTGCAATACCTGGAGCGAAAACCGGAACGAAGGTTCCGAAGTTTGATTCCCTCCAGGTATTTCCATGGGCATCAAGGGCCCCCACACCGATAACGGTATCGAACGCCGCCGGAAATACAGGCCTGCCGGTCGGCTCATTGCCGGCGGCAGCCACCAGCATGGCTCCACTGGAGGCAGCTTTACCGCAGGCATCGGCCAGGAACGCGCTTTCGGTCTCAGAACTCCAGCTCATGCTGATTACCCTTGCACCTTTATCCACAGCGAAAGAAAGTGCCCTCAACACTGCGAAATTGGAAGTTAACCCGTTGTCGTCGAAAAGCTTTACCCCGATCACCGGGCTGAA
>DSCZ01000077.1 GCA_011048855.1 Desulfobacteraceae bacterium
CTATCGCCCAGACCGGTTCGTAGGCCAGGATCGTTGAAACCGGAAGCCTCGCGTCGGCTATAAAATTCTTGAGCGAGCCGTCGAGCTGCCTTCGGATCACCTCGGTGGTTTTTCCTTCCTCGCGCTCAGCCAGGCTCTCCCCGACGCACACGATGGGAACAAGCCCCAGCATCGCGGCTGTTTTGGCTTTCAGATCAATCACCTCGTCCGTTTCCCCGAACAGGCTCCGCCTCTCTGAATGCCCGAGAATCACGTGGGTGCACCCAGCCTCCTGCAGCATCCGCCCGGAAATTTCTCCGGTGAATGCACCCTTGAGCTCCCAATGCATATTTTGACCGGCGAGAAAAATGCCGCTGCCCGCCATCTCACCGCGCACCGCCGCCAGAAACGTGAAGGGAGGAGCCACAAGCACATCGGCGCCGTCGTATCCCTGGATGCCTGCTGCGATGTTCCGGATGAGCTCTCGAGCCTCCGCCTCCTTCAGGTTCATTTTCCAGTTGCCTGCAATCATCGGTTTTCGATCGAACATTTTGTCACTCCCTCTAAGGATTTTCGCCTGTCAGCCTTCTGTAGAAGCCATATACAGGGCAAGATCCACCATCCGGTTCGAATAACCGAATTCGTTGTCGTACCAGGAAAGCACTTTCACCAGGTCGCCCACCACCATCGTCGACGGAGCATCTACGATCGAAGACGCCCTTGTCCCGTTGAAATCGCATGAGACAAGCGGTTTGTCGCTATACACAAGAATGCCCTTGAGCCCGCCTTCCGACGCCTTCTTAAAAGCACCATTCACCGCATCCGGGCTTGCAGGGCGGCTCAACTGGGCGACCAGGTCCACGATGGACACATTCGGAGTAGGCACTCGCATGGCCATTCCATTCAGCTTGCCTTTCAGCGCGGGAAGGACAAGAGACACCGCACGGGCCGCACCGGTTGTGGTAGGGAACATCGAAACCGCGGCTGCGCGGGCACGCCTCAAATCTTTGTGTGGCGCGTCATGGAGCCTCTGGTCCCCGGTGTAGGCATGGGTCGTGGTCATCAGCCCCTTTTCGATTCCGAATTCATCCATCAACACCTTGCAAACCGGCGCCAGACAGTTTGTTGTGCAGGAAGCATTCGAAATTACGTGATGAACCGCGGGATCGTAGTCGGTGTGATTCACTCCCATGACCACGGTCAAATCAGGTTCCTTTCCCGGAGCTGAAATAATAACTTTTCGTGCCCCGGCTTTCAAATGGGCCGATGCTGATTCTTTGTCCCTGAAAAGACCGGTGCACTCCATCACGGTGTGAACACCGAGATCTTGCCATGGAAGCTTTTCCGGAGATTTTTCGGCGAAAACAGGTATTTTTTTACCGTTCACCAACAGCGCCCCTTCGCTGTGCCCTATCTCGGCGTTCATTATCCCGTGAACCGAATCATATTTAAGCAAATGGGCGAGGGTTTCCGCATCTGTAAGATCGTTTATGGCAACGAAATCAATCGCATCGTTTCCGAAACCCGCTCGAAAAATCATCCGTCCGATTCGTCCGAAGCCATTTATTGCAACTTTCAGTGACATAATGCACCTCCCTTGTTGGTATCGAAAAAAAGTTCAAAAGTTATGGGCTCGTAAAAAGTCCGCCGGCCGTCATCCCGAACTTGATCAGGGATCCGGTTTTTCCAGGTGATTGCAGAAAGCCTGGACCCCGTTCTGCAACGGACTGACGACTTTTTTCGATGGGATCAAAAAATGATCCGGAAATAATAATAAACGTAGTGCGGGCCAAATCGCGCTTACAAAGCGCTCCCACACTGCCGTGCCGGCTTTTGCTTTTAATGTTCTGCAGGAACGGATTCCCATCCGGGTCTCAATGCCACCGCGCCGGCGTCCTTCCAGGATTCGCCGCAGCCCATTCCTGAAACAAGATAAAGAGACATTAATAGAGCATCCTCCCCTGTGTCATTGTAGTAACCCGGACGGCGCCCCTCCTCGATGAAACCGGCTCCCCGGTAAAGAGCGCGGGCCGCGGAATTCGAAGGCCTCACTTCAAGCCAGATGCGATCGACCGACATGATTTTTCCCAGTTCAATCACGCGGCCCAGCAGGTACTTTCCTATTCCC
>DSCZ01000127.1 GCA_011048855.1 Desulfobacteraceae bacterium
ATTGGGAGCGTTTCTTTTGTTAGCATTTTCGGCCTATTTGATAATGAATAACCGTATGATTTTGTCGTATGTTAAAAAGTAGTCATATTGATATGAACGGGATAAGAATATTGCCTGAAGGTGTGGCCTGCCAGATCGCTGCAGGTGAGGTGGTGGACAGACCGGCCTCGATAGTGCGTGAGCTCGTTGATAACAGCCTGGATGCCGGGGCCGACAGGCTTTCGATTCGAACGGAAGCAGGTGGCAGGAAACTCATACGGGTGGCCGACAACGGCGTCGGAATGGGCAGGGACGACCTGTTGTTGTCCGTAGAGCGGCACGCGACAAGCAAAATCCGTTCGGCCGAAGATCTTTTTTCGATTCGTTCGCTCGGATTCCGGGGCGAGGCCCTCCCGAGCATCGCGGCGGTTTCCAGGATGACCATCATCAGCCGGTTATCCGAGGCAATCGAAGGGAACAGGCTGTCCATTTCCGGAGGTAGATTGGACCGGATTGAAGAAACCGGGACCCCTGAAGGCACTATCGTTGAGGTCAGGGACGTTTTTTTCAACATGCCTGCGCGTCGCAAATTTCTGCGGGCCGCCAAAACCGAAGCCGGGCACGTGGCGGAAACGGTAAGCCGCATGCTCCCCGCCTTTCCGGATGTTTTTTTTAAGTTTCAGGAGGGTGGACGGGAGATTATCAATTCGCCCCCGTCTTCGGATCTTGTTCCCAGGTTCGCCTTGCTTCTGGGCCGTGAAACCGCCGAAGCCATGCTGCATGCAGAGGAGCGGTTCGACGGTTTTACCGTCCGTGTCTGTGTTGCACCTGGGGAATTTTCACGATCCCGTGCCGACAGGCTTTTTATGTATGTAAACAGAAGGTACATACGCGACAGGCTTCTTATGAGGGCTCTGATTGAAGGCTATCGTGAAAGACTGATGAAGGCAACTTATCCCCAAGCCGCTTTGTTCATCGATCTGGAGCCGGGGCTGGTGGATGTGAATGTACATCCGACAAAGCAGGAAGTGCGTTTTAATGACGGAAACGCTGTTTTTCGGGCTGTGGTTTCCACTGTGGATCGATGCCTTGGTAAATCTTTTCATGCTGTTCCTGAGGAGCTTTATCCGGGGGAAAGCGCTGGTCCGCGGCCGATGCACCGAGGCCGGGAGGTTTCGGAATCCGAGTGGAAGTACGAAAAAAGATCCGGCACACTGGAAATCAACCCTGTGTTTAAAGAAGGACAATCCTTTGTGCAGCCTTCATTTTTCCGTGGACCGAGATTGCTGGGTTCCGTAGGCGGCACCTACCTGGTCTGTGAGACTGAAGAAGGCATGTTGATGATTGACCAGCACGCCGCCCACGAGCGGATACTGTATGAGGAACTTAAACGGCGGGTTCACGATTCGGAAATCCAGGTTCAGGCATTGTTGCTGCCCCTCCAATTCGAGTTATCCGGTGGCGAGAAACGAGTTCTGGATCAAAAGGGTGGGGTTTTACAGAAGGTCGGTATCGAATTGGAGCATTTCGGTGGGAACACATTCATTTTAAGGTCCGTGCCATCAATGCTTCAGCAGGCGGATTGGCGGGAGTTTATACCGGAGCTGATCGCTTCTCTGGATGAGGTTGGTTTCGATGAAGAAAGAATT
This sequence comes from Desulfobacteraceae bacterium, assembly GCA_011048855.1. The sequence goes on from DSCZ01000127.1 coordinate 1,629, forward strand.
TTCGATGCCGCGATAGCGTCCATGGCCTGCCATGGTGCAATAAAAGCCCGGGATTCTCTTACGGATTCGGAAGTTTCGAGTCTTGTTTCGCGGCTCCGGGATGCCGGTATTCCGGAAAACTGCCCTCATGGCCGCCCGGTTTTCAAACTTATCACGTTCAGGGAAATTGAAAGAATGTTCAAGCGGGTGATCTGATGGCCGCTGGAGTAAAAATGGTTGTGGTCGCGGGTCCGACTGCAAGCGGAAAGACCGATACCGCGGTGGCGCTTGCCGAAGCGATCGGAGCGGAAGTGGTCAATGCGGATTCCATGCAGGTCTACCGCGGAATGAATATCGGGACCGCCAAGCCTTCCTGGCGGGACAGGGCGAAAGTGGAACACCACATGCTGGATGTGGTCGACCCGGACCAGGATTTCAACGCGGCCGACTATCGCCGGATGGCCGTACCGATCATAGAG
>DSCZ01000125.1 GCA_011048855.1 Desulfobacteraceae bacterium
AAATAATCCTTTGCTTACCATAAAAAATTTTAGTTTTTATCTTCAATACCTCATTGCTTGCGGCGGGGTAATTTATTAACTTTAGACGCCTCAGATTCCTTATGAAAAATTTCTTTAAAAAGTTCCCTATATTTTTCCCCAACGATATTCCAGTCAAATTTTTCCACGGATCGCTTGCGCGCCTGGAAGGCCAATGCTTGCCGCAGATCAGTGTTTGACAGGAGAGCATCGATAGCGTCGGCCATGGGTTTCGGCTTGCCGGGTGGGACGAGAAGCCCTGTCTTTTTGTGGATCAAGATGTCGTGGACCCCGCGAACATCACCTGAAACAACAGGGCATCCACATCCCATTGCTTCTACCTGCACCAGCCCAAAGCCTTCCTGATCACCGCTTTTTGCAATAACAAAGGGAAAAACAGCGATAGTGGCGCGGTTGTAGAGTTCGGGAAGATGCTTCTGAGGAACCAATCCGAGAAAATTGACCTGCGCGGATACATTTAAATTTACCGCCAGTTCCCGGAGTTCCTTTTCAAGGGGACCCGTACCGGCAATCGAAAGGCAGGTGTCGGGATGTTTTTTGAGTAGGGCGGGCATGGCCCTGATCAGTATGTGCACACCCTTTTTCTCTACCAGTCGTCCCACGAAAAGCAGTTCCTTGTCACTTCGTTTCACGTCGGGATTCGGCACAAAAAGGTTTTTCAAGTCAACACCCATGGAAATGACCTGCACTTTATCCGGCGAAACGCCCATGTCAATAACAGTATCGCGCATTGCACTGCTTACGACGGTGACGGCCGTGCTTCGATTTATGATGATTCGCTTCAGCCACCTAAAAAACGGCCCTCGCAAGGCGAAAAGATCGCCCCCATGGGACGTGCATACCATGGGAATGTCTGTTCTGCTGATGAAGCCTGCAATGACAGTCAAAAATCCCTGGGGAATAATCCAGTGAGCGTGAATCAGGTCGAATCGTTCCCGACAGAGAAGTTTCACTATCGCGAGCAATTGTCCCATAAAGAAAAAAGGAACAAGCAGGTAGGCGAGGGGATTGGTTTTCAGGTTGTTCAAAATGCCGCCGCCATGCATGGCCAGGGTTTCCCATCGCCGGAAGAAATAGGAGAATCGGATCACCCGAAGTCCGTCCATGGTTTCTCTTGTTTTGCTGCCCGGTGCTCGCGGGGCAAGAACGGTAACGTCGAAATCCGGAACAAGCCGGCGGCTCAGCTCAAAGACAAAGGCCGGTTCAGGGTCGTTTTTCCAGCGGGGAAAGGTGGAAGTCATGACGAGGACTCGCGGCGTGTGATGTTGGCAAAGTCCACCTCTTTTATCTATTCCCTTCACTCCGATCATACCTCATCTGGCATATCTGTTCAGAAATCAAGCCCATCATGAAAACGAGGATAGAAGTGGTGAGAAGCAACGCGCTCATGTTCGTGAAACGGTGATAGGCAAAAAATGTATACCCGTAATATACGGTTCCCAAAAAAAAGAAAAAAACACTCACCGGCAGAAAAATACGGAACGGCGAAAAGAGGGTGCAGATTTTGGCGATGATGAGGAAAAAGCGTACACCGTCACGGAACATGCCGATGTTGCTCGTGCCGGCCTGACGTTTTCCCGACTTGATGGGCACATACTTCACGCTGCGGCCGCTCCTCAAAACAGCCAGGGTAAGCGTTGTCGGATAGGAATAGGTATTCGGAAGAAGATAGACGAAATTCCTGGCGATTTCGGCCCGTACTGCTCTGAAGCCGGATGTCAGATCCTTAACCGGGAACCGCACTACGTAGGATGCCAGGCGGTTGTAGATGGTGTTGCCCACGGCTCGACCCCACGAGGAATGTCCTTTGCCGGGGCGCGCTCCCACCACCATGTCGTATTCCGGAAAACATTCCAGCAGCGAAGTAATATTCTCCGGTGAATGCTGACCATCCCCGTCCATAAAAACCAGGATACCGCCGGAGGCGATCCTGATGCCGGATTTGACGGCAGCACCGTTTCCAATGTTATAGGGATGGCTGAACACGGTTGCACCGGCCGCGCGTGCCGCCTCTGCGGTGCCGTCCGACGAACCGTCATCCACCAC
>DSCZ01000545.1 GCA_011048855.1 Desulfobacteraceae bacterium
GCCTGCGGCGCTACTTGGTCCCGACAGTGGTTTTTGCCTCTTTGTGCGAATCGTAAGGCGAGGGTTTTTTCTCGCCACCCGATTCGGACAAAAAGCTTTGCGGCCTTAGCGTCCTTAGTGGTTCCAAAGAAAACCAATCAGCCTGCGGCGCTGCTTAGCCTTAATGTTCTGTGGGAGCGGAACTCCAACACCGCCACTCCGATTTGGCCCGAAGAACGTTCCTGTCAAAATCCTCTCTTATCGGCGTTGCCGATGGGGTTCCAGTTCATAGTTGACACCCGCCGACTCGTTACCATATTATCCATATTCAACTGTATCATTTGATACACCTTCGGGCAAGCGGCCTCCAAATCCAGGCGGGCCGCCTGCCCGAATTGATGCTGAAATTCAGTGGACGGGTTATTTACAGTTCCCGGACCGGCTTCGAACGCATTTATGCGTCAGCCCGTTCGCGTTCCCCTGTTTTTCTCGGATAAATAATTCTGGAGGATTGCCGATGAGAGAAGATGTGGGCCGTATAATCGCCGGTGCGAACACCGGAAGCTGGAAACGGATCAAGGTCGAATTCGGAGAAGAATTCCTCGATGTCTCCGTACCCGCCGGATGCGAAATCCTTAAAATGAAGCCGATGCCGTGCCTCACCAGTTCGAAAGATGAAAGTGCAGCTTCACTTGAAAAGCCGATAGGATCTCCGAGGCTTTCGGAAATAATACGAACTAAAGCTGAAAAACTGGGCAAGGCGGTTGAGGATTTGACCGTCTGCATAACCGTTTCGGATATCACCAGGCCGGTTCCTTACAAGGGCGAAAGCGGGATACTTCAGCCCCTGATGGAAATAATCGAACGCACCGGGGTGCTCAGGCAGAACATCGTGCTCCTGATAGGAAACGGCATGCACAGACCAAGCACACTCGATGAACGGATCCGTATGTACGGCCAGGATATCGTAGACAGGTATCGTATTGTCGACCACGACTGCGAAGATTGGTCGAGCCTGGTTTTGGCCGCGAAAACGACAAAAGACACCGAAGTTTACTTGAACAGAGTTTTTTATGACTCAGATATAAAGATAGTATCGGGTTTGGTCGAGGCTCATTTCATGACCGGTATTTCCGGCGGCAGGAAAGCTGTTTGCCCCGCACTGGTCAACACCAAGACAATAGAAAAGTTTCACAGCGTCGAATTCCTGGAGCATCCAAATTCCACGAACCTTGTGCTTGAGGGCAATCCCTGCCACCAGGAGGCCGTCGAGGTGGCCGAGACGGTTGGAGTGGATTTTATGATATCAACGACCCTCGACCACACCCTTTCGATCACGGGCGTGTACGCCGGGGATTTGTTCAAGGCACACGAGGCCGCTTTCGAAGCCATGAACGAGTTCGTCAAGATTCCGGTCAAGGAACCCTTCGACATTGTATTGACCCATGCCGGCTATGTGGGGCGTGATCACTATCAGAGCGTCAAGGCCGCCGTGGGTGCGATACCGGTTGTCAAGGACAAGGGCTTTATGTTGATAGCGGCCAATAACTGTGATGTCCGCCCGATCGGCTCCCAGGAGTACCTGACATTGCTGCACCTGTTCAAGATTCTGGGTCCCCGGGCTTTTCTGGACATTCTTCAGCATCCGAGCTGGAAATTCACCAAGGATCAGTGGGAGCCTGAGATGTGGGGAAAACCTATCAGGAAAGTAGGGGAAGAGGGGATGATTTACTGTGCTCCCCAGATAACCCCTGAAAACTATCGCATCATCCCCGGACAGAGCGGATGGGATTTCGTCGATGCGCAGTCAGTTAATGGGACAGATAAGGACAAGGCCGAGGCGATGATTCAGAACGCCGTGATTTATGCGGCGCATCATCCGAAGTTTGAAGGAAAAACCCCTTCCATGGCATTTATCGAAGAGGGGCCGTACGGGATACCGATGTTGCAAGAATGACGATTCCATTTCCGTCCGGCGAAGGCCGGACGGAAACTAATTCGCTTTGACCAACAACTCCTGCCCCGGGTAGATGGTGCTTCGCGGGGTCAGCCTGTTCAAGCGCAGAAAATCAGACAAATCCATCCTGTATTTCTGAGCTATCA
>DSCZ01000208.1 GCA_011048855.1 Desulfobacteraceae bacterium
ACATGCTGCTGCAGAAGGGTCCGGGAGCCAATTCAACGGTCACCGTCGTGCATACTCGAACCAAGGATCTGGCATTTCACTGCAAACGCGCGGACATTCTGATCGTCGCAGCAGGTGTGCCGGGCCTCGTCAAACCCGAATGGATCAAGCCGGGGGCCTGCGTGATAGATGTTGGGGTAAACCGGGTTGGAGAAAAAATAAGTGAGAAGACCGGCAAAAAGATAGCCATCCTTCGGGGAGATGTAGATTTCGATGCCGCTGTAGAAATCGCGGGTTACATCACGCCTGTACCGGGCGGGGTTGGGCCGATGACGATCACAATGTTGATGAAAAACACCCTCAAATCGCTGAAATTTCAACTGGGAATTGAATAAACGACAGGTATGCTGAAAAACCCGACCGGGGAGGGACATGCTATCCTTCCCCGGTATTTTTGGGTCCTGGAAATTTTATCCCTGACCGGCTTCCTGTTTCTTCCCGAAACAGTGAAAATCCGTTTTCGCCCTTCCCAGGGCATCTTTCAGAATCGGCCCCAGCCTGCCTGTTATGATGGAGATATAGACACCGGCCACAGCCAACTGCAAAAGCACTACGATAATGGCTGAATGAAACCACGACCACAAAAGACCGCCGAGCACGAAAGCCGGCACAATCATCGTTATCGCTATTCCTATCTTTCTGCTGATATCCACGGAACGCCTCCCTTATAAAATTGACGGGCGGAAGAAAATAAATCTCAATCGAGCCCTCGCGTGAATCTTATTAAAAAGGCCGCCGGAGGTCAAGAAACATAGAAACCCGCACGTTATAAACTCACAAATTTCTCCAGCACCTTCAGGCAGTAGGCCATTTCCTCGGAGGAACCGATGCTCAACCTGATATGACGGGGCATGGAGGGGATCCTTCTCCCTCCGATGATGCCGTGGCTTCTTAAAAACGCGTAGATCTCCTCCCATGGTCTTCGCGCAGACAAGAGCACGAAGCTCGTTTTCGACGGGATGTAATCGACCCCCAGCTTTTTAAGACCCGCACAAAACATCTGTTTCGCCTTTTTATTTTCCCGGCGCACCCTTTCGACCCAGTCCTGGTCATTGAGAGCTTCCCGTGCGGCAGCGGCCCCGGCCTGGTTTATGTTGTTCCATAGCCTGTGACCGGCCATAGCGCCCAGGAGCTCTCTGCTTCCAGCGCAATACCCCACCCTGAGGCCGGCCAGGCCGTAGACTTTCGAAAAAGTCCTGATGACGAGCAGGTTGGGCATTCCCGACCGGACATAATCGAAACAACTTAAAAAATCCGGTCCCACGTATTCGGCATAAGCCTCATCCACAACAACAACCACATCCCTTGGCGCCTTCACGATGAAATCAGCCAGCTCTTCGCTGTCCAGGACACCCCCCGTGGGATTGCAGGGGTTGCACACGTAGACCATGCCGCCTCCACGACTGTAAAGCGCCTCCAGCATGGCTTCCAGGTCATGCCCGGTATCATGGCTTTTGGCCGGAATTTTCAAGGGATGCACATGCTTCAACCCGGCGAAATAGTCGATGGCCTCGTAGACCGGATCACTGATTATCGGCGGCTTATCCGAAGAGCAGAAAACATCGACTGCGATTTTCAAAAGCTCTATAGCTCCGCATCCAAGGAGAATTTGATCCCGGCTGAGGCGGTAAAATTCAGCTAGATCCATAATAAGTCCGTCTCTCTGCTCCCGCGCGTAGCGGTGGGAAGAAACGGCTACGGACTTCGAACCGGCCTCGATAGCGGAAGGGCAAGGCCCCAAAGGATTTTCATTGCTGCTCAAGATTATCGGAAATTGAGCTTTCCCAGCTCCGATCAGCTGTACGTTTGGAACGGAAGCCTTTCCGGGAAACCGGATGCACCCGGCAAAAGCCGCCGCACAGGCACCCCCGGCCAGAGCCACAAATTTTCTTCGTCCAATCTCACCCATGGATCATCCTCGTTCCACGCCTTCAACCATTTTCATTTTTAATATTTTTCATTAAAAAATCAAAGTGTTATATGAATCAAAACAGTATCGTTTGTCAACAAAAAACGCATTCGGAATGGGCTTATGGTC
>DSCZ01000326.1 GCA_011048855.1 Desulfobacteraceae bacterium
ATTCAGGGGTGTATCCCATAAACCATGCATCTTTCATGTCATTGGTGGTACCCGTTTTCCCGGCCGCGGGTCTTCCGATCTCCCGGACGCTGCGCCCGGTCCCTTCCTGTATAACCGCTTTCAACAGGTCCGTCATCACGTAGGCCGTTTGAGGGGGAATTGCCTCGATAAACGAAGGCCGGTGCTCCTCCAGGAGATCGCCGGTGCGGTCCTCGACGCGGGTAATGAATAAAGGCGTTCCCAGCATGCCGTTTTTCGCAAACACGGAATAGGCCCTTGTCAGTTCAAGAAGAGACAATCCGGACGATCCCAAAGCCAGTGAAAGGTCTCTATCCAGCGAGGCCTCTATCCCCATCATCCTGGCATAATCTATCACGAAATTTACGCCTACCTTTTCAAGGAGTTTGATTGTGATAACATTGCGGGAATGGATGATTCCGGTGCGCAGGAGCGTTTTCCCATAAAAAGTTCTTTCATAATTCTTCGGTTTCCACACCCTGTCGCCCTCCCCTTCCTTAGGAGCTGCGGTATCCAGGATCTGCTCCGTCGCGGTTAAGCCACGGTCCAGTGCCGCTGCGTAGATAATCGGTTTGAATGCCGACCCCGGCTGCCTTCGCGACTGGACCACGCGGTTGAACTGGGTCTGAGAAAAATCCCTCCCTCCGACCATGGCTCGAATTTCGCAGGTTTCCTGATCGAGGCAGAGAATCGCTCCCTGGGCCAGCGGTTCCTGGTAAAGTTCCAGGGACAGCTTGGAATTCCCGGAGCGATTCCCTGTAACCCTTACAAGAACCACATCCCCCTCGGTGAGAACGACGGATGGTTTTGTAATTTTCTTTACGTATAAAGCATTCACATCGGGGTTGGGTTTTCTCGCCCAAGACATCGCATCCACAGGTATAAGGCCCTTCCATGAACCGAGCGACACTTCGACAACCCCTTCAGAGTCATCCACACGCTCTACCAGGGCCTTCGCAACCGCCCCCTCTTCCGGCCGAAAGCCGGTATGCTCTCCTTCCCACCGGGTAAAGAACTCATCCCTTCCCTCCTTTTCAATTCTTTCCAGAGGCCCCCTGTAACCCTCGCGCCTGTCAAGCGCCTCCAGCCCGACGATCAAGGCCGCTTGGGCGGCCCGCTGGGCGGAAAGATCAAGGGTAGTGTAGACTTTCAGGCCTTCCCGGTAGACTTTATCCCGTCCGTACTTGTCCACAAGGTATCTGCGGACATGCTCGCTGAAATAAGGGGATTTGAAAAAAGGATTTTCTTCTCCGCGCTGAATGACCACCGGCTCTGCCAGCGCCTCGGCCTGTTGGACCTCGTCGATGAAGCCTTCACTTTTCATCCGTTCCAGTACATAGGCCTGCCGCGATTTGGCACGGGCGAACTGGGTCACAGGGCTGTAGCGGGCCGGCGCCTGGGGCAGTCCCGCGAGGATCGCCGATTCTGTAAGGGTAAGATCCGAAGAGCCCTTGCCGAAATAGGTTCTTGCCGCGGATTCAACGCCGTAGGCGCCCTGCCCCAGATAAATCTGGTTCAGGTAGAGAAACAGGATCTGTTCTTTGGTGAATTCCTTTTCCAGTTGAAGAGACATCAGGGCTTCCCGGAACTTGCGGCGGTAGGTGCGCTCGGTGTCCTGCAGCAACAGGGATTTTGTGACCTGCTGGGTAATGGTGCTTCCCCCCTGTTCAATCCTGCCGGCCTTGAGGTTTTTTATGAAAGCCCGGATGATGCCCTTTACATCCACTCCCTCATGCTCAAAAAAGCGGCCGTCTTCGGCGGCTATAAACGCCTGGATCAGGTGCTCGGGGAATTGTTCAAGGGGTTTCACGATGCGTCTTTCTTCCCAGAGACTTCCAATTATCTCCCCGTCCGCACTGTAGATTTCAGTGATCACCGGAGGCTGGTAATCCTTTAATGTGCCTATATAAGGCAGGTTGCTTGACCAGAGGTTCCAGAAATATGCAGCGGTGCCTACAACTGCCAGCACACAAATGACAAAAAATATACCAAAAATCTTAAGAAAAAGTTTCATGACGGAAATCCTCATCGACCAAAACGATAGAATCCAGACA
>DSCZ01000407.1 GCA_011048855.1 Desulfobacteraceae bacterium
GATAAAATCGGTAATCATGGATAGGGGTAATATGCATCTCAGAGAAGATCGAATGACCTCGGCGGAACGGATCGACGCCTTATTCAACTACAAAAAACCCGACAGAGTGCCGTTGGGAGCGATGAGCACCGGGTTCAACACGCGAAACGCCGGTCATACGGTGGCGGATGCCTACGAAGATCCTGAAAAAAGTTTCATCGACATGCAGTGGACCACTGAACAGTACGGGTGGGATCCGGTTCCCCAATATGCTGGACATACTGTCCTCGGTGCATGGGATTTCGGGGGCAATGTCCGGATGCCGAAAGGAGAGTTCGAAGGCGCCCTGGTGGTGACGGAATCTCCGGTGAAAAGCGAAGAGGATGTGAACAGTCTTCGAGTTCCGGATCCAAAGACGGCCGGGAGGATCCCCTCGGCCATGAGGTTTTCCGAACTGCAGGCCGAAAACGGGCTCCCGGTTTATTATTTTTCGAGAAGTCCTTTTACGATGGCGGCCAACATAGCAGGAATCGACCGTTTTCTCCGATGGACAATGAAAAAGCCCGAATTGTGCGAGGTTCTGCTTAAGCTATCGCTTGAACACATCATCAACACCTTGAAGGTATGGGTGGAAACCTTTGGAACCGAGCAGGTTTTTGCGTGGATGAGCAGTCCGAGCGAATCCAATCAGCTTGTTTCTCCCCGAACCGTTAAGCGGTTTGCCATTCCTTACCACGAGGCGTATCATCACAGGCTTAAAGAACTTGGTATCCGCCGGTTCGGCCTGCACATCTGCGGGGAGCAGAACCTGAATCTGCCCGTGCTGGCCGAATCGTCTCCATGGCAGCATCCGAGCGTGCTCAGCTTCGGCCACGAGGTGGATATCGAGGCGGCCGCCTCTCATTTCCCGGAAGACATCATTTACGGCAACATCGAACCGGCGGTTATCCAGACAGGCACACCCGGTCAGGTTTATGAACTGTGCCGCATTGCAATCGAAAAAGGTAGAAAAGCACCCGGCGGTTTTATCCTGGGGCCGGGCTGCGGGATGCCGGTAAATGCGCCGTCGGTGAACGTCTATGCCATGACCAAGGCGGTACACGACTTTGGTTTTTACGATTGATCTGCCATCTTCAACTGAACAGCCAGGAAGGAACATATCAGATGCATGAAATGACTTCAAAAGAGAGGATAGCGGCTTTGCTGGCCGGCCGTTCGGTAGACCGGGTCCCCCATTTTCCGTTCATCCTCGGATTCTGCGCAAAAAACCTTGGCCGTCCCATTGCGACGATATACAACGACGCCGAGAAAAGCTTCGACGCACAGATGAAGACTTTCGAGCAGTACGGGGTGGACTGGGGTCCGATATACGGGTATGCATCCTACGGGACATGGGAGTTTGGAGGTGAAGTGGAGATGCCCGCCGGAAACTACCAGCAGGCGCCCGCCCATAAAATGTTTCCGGTAAAAAACGAATCTGACGTTGATGCATTGAATCTGCCCGATGTAAAGACCGCCGGTTGCCTTCCTATCGCGATGCAGTTTTCTAAACTCCAGCAGTCCCATGGAACTCCGATTTCCGTCGTGCTGGGGGGCAATTTCACTATTGCCGGCAACATTTGCGCCGTGGAAAACTTGTGCAGGTGGATGCTCAAAAAGCCCGACACCGCACATCGAATTCTCCGCCTGGCAACCGACCACATGATCGACATCGTGAAATACTGGGTTGACACTTTCGGCGCGGAAAATGTCATTCCGCAGTTCTGGGAACCTCTTGCAGCCAACCTGATCATATCACCGCGGCAGTTCAAGCAATTCGTTCTTCCGTACATGGTCGAGACCGGTGAAAGAATTCTGGCTATGGGAGTCCGGCACATCCTTCACCACATATGCGCAGATCACAACGCCAATCTTCCGTACTGGACTGAAGTGCCTATGGGGGATCCCGGGCTTTGCAGTTTCGGGGAAGAAATCGATATCGACAAAGCAATCGAGTTTCTCGGTGAAAAGGCGGTGGTCATCGGCAACCTCGACCCCTCCCTGTTGCTGACCGGGCAGCCGGAACAGATAACGGAGCGCTGCAGGGA
>DSCZ01000607.1 GCA_011048855.1 Desulfobacteraceae bacterium
GGTTAATCAGTTCGCCGTTGCCGCACACGCTGTGCAGCCAACCCGCGTACTTTTCCGCGGTCAAGGGGAATTCATCCCACCCCCGGTTCGAGAACCGAAAGGCGATGTCGTCCGACAACTTGTAGTTTTTCAACAGCAGGTTGAGCTTATAGCAGTTTTTGGGCTGATAGAGGTAGTTCGGACTCCGCCAGCCCAGGACGTGATCGGCACCTTCGGCCAGGATGGTGGTATATCCCAGATTCTCAATATAGGCGGCCAGCTCATTGTTGTAGATGAGCTCGGTATTGCGAAAGGTGGTGGGGTGCTGGTTGAAGAGATCCCCGATCATCTTTTTATGGCGCAGCACCTGCTTCTTGAAATCGGCGCGGGAGAAAAGAAAGGCCAAGGAATGGTAGTAGGTTTCATTGATGAATTCGACGCAGCCGGTGGCGGCCAGTTCCCGGAACAGTTCGATCACTTCCGGATTGAAGCGGGCAAGCTGTTCGATCGCCACGCCGGTGACTGAGAACGCCACCTTGAATTTGCCTTGAAAGCGATTGACGAGCTCCAGGAGCAGCCGGTTCATCGGTATATAGCACTTCTGGCTGACTTTATTGCAGATTAATCGGTTGGCATCCTCATCCTCATAAAAGTGATTGGCGCCGATATCAAAAAAAGAATAGTTTTTTCTGAGCCGGTACGGTTGATGCACCTGGAAATAGAAACAGACTGAGACCATGTAACGTTCCCTTTATCAGAGGTTGTTCGCGAACAGTTGGGTGTGGTAGAGGTTCTTCATTTTGCTCCCGGCGGTGTTCCAATGGATACTTTGCAGTTCGTTTTTGCAATTGTTCACCATTTCCCGGGCCAGGTTCTCGTTTTCCAGGAGATTGACAATGGCGGAGGCCAGTTTGGGCACGTCCCAAAAGTCCACTTTCATGGCTCCTTTCAGCACTTCTGAGACGCCGGATTGTTTGGAGAGGATGATGGGAACGTCGTAGATAATGGCCTCAAACGCGGTGATACCGAAAGGTTCGGAGACGGAGGGCATGACGTAGAGATCGCTCATGGCGTACATGCGTTCCACCTGCTGGCGATTGTTCAGGAACCCGGTGAAATGGAACCGATCGGTGATTTTGAGGCTGGCGGCGCGTTCGATCAGCTTCGGCATCATATCGCCGCTGCCGGCCATGATGAAGCGGACATTGGAGAGTTTCTGGAGGACGAGATTCGCGGCCTCAATAAAATAATCGGGTCCCTTCTGCATGGTGACCCGGCCCAGAAACAACACATATTTTTCATCCAGGTTTTTTTTGATGCCCAACCGCTCAAGCTGCTTGTCTTTCTCCACGGCGTTGTGGATGACCGTGATTTTATGCGGATCGAGGCCGTATTTTTCGACCACCAGGTTTTTTGTGTAGTAACTGACCGCAATGACACGGTCGGCCTGCTGTAAGCCGTAGCGTTCGAGGTTGCAGATGTTATCGTTCGCGCTCTCCCCGCTTCGGTCGAACTCAGTGGCGTGGATCTGCGCAATGAAGGGTTTGCCGCTGGTCCGTTTGGCCCCCAGGCCGGCCAGCATGGTCATCCAGTCATGGGAATGAATGATGTCGAACTGTTCGGTCAGTCCCAGGTACTCACCGATAATGCTGTAGCGGAACACTTCCGCCATCAAATCTCGGCCGTAATTCCCGGTGAAGGAAAGAATGGTGTCGGAACCCTTCCGGTTGAGCTCTTCCACTATTTTACGGTAGTCGACGAGTACATCTTCGGCTGAGAGGGCGGTGTCATAAGGGGAAAGGAGCGGAGAAAACATCTCCTGGCCCTTTTCCAGGGTGAAGGTTTTGCCGAGGCGTTCCTTGAAATCGGAACTGAGGCCGATTCGGTCGGCTCCGATGATCTTCAGATTTTCATTGTCCGTCGGTGGAATGCCCTTGGCGGTCGGGAGAACCAGCGTCACTTCCACGTTGTTGTGCAGAAGTCCTTGCGTGATGCCATAGCAGGCCGTTCCCAGCCCGCCCGAGATTGAGGGAGGATACTCCCACCCGAACATCAATACTTTCATCTTCTTACCCTCATTTCCTTAA
>DSCZ01000601.1 GCA_011048855.1 Desulfobacteraceae bacterium
ACGCATCCGGTCCAGAACTGGAACCTGACACTGTCACAGCTGACCATCCACTTCCCGGACCGGCTCGACGGACACATCAGCCTGTGACGGCGGCTAGGCTGACACAGAGTTTTGAACACCCTCTAGGCTCCGCGCTCCCCCAGCAACCGGGCCAACAGCAGGGCGCGAGATAGTTCGGATCGATGATCTGGATTTCTACTGCAGGAGTTCATTCATCCTCTCCTGAAAATAGGCTGGGTATTTCTCCATCACCGCCCTGGCTCCGTCCCGGTCTCGTTTCAGCGCCTTCACGAGATCCTTCTTCTGGGTCGCAGCCAGTTTCAAGGATGCGGCGAGGTCCTGAGCGATAACGCGGTCCGAAAAGCCAAGTTCATAAAGGGCAATGGTGGTGTCGGTGGGTAAACCATATTTCAGGCGCTTTTGGAAAAGCTGGAGACGATTGATCGGATCACCTGTCCCTTCGCGGTCCAGCATTTCTACAAATTCACACAATGCACTCACAAGAAGAGCTCCATCATAGGCAAGCCCGCCCTCGCAAATATCAATGATATTCTCGATTTTGACTTTCCTCGGCCTTCTTCCTTTACCGAGCTTGCATTTATTTTTGTCGGCAATTCGGAAAAGCTCATGAAACGGGGTCCCTGAAATCCACTTCTTTGCAATTTCTTTCAGGATGTCCTTCTTGTCGAACTTATTGAAAGCTCTGTTATGTACATGCTCCGTTATTAACGGCCATACGAGGTCAATAACTTCGTCTCCACTTTGGACGGCAATAAGTTCATCAGCGTTATCTTGTACCCACACCTCAATCGCCTTGGCATCGTTGACACCATATAATGTTTTACCAAATGCTTTCCGCCGGTTAGCGTCAGTAATATTTTCTGATATGTTTTCAGCCAGAAGCTTGAACAAGTCTTGAATCTGCTCCCGTTTCTCATCATCAGCTAAGAAGTACGCCAATGTCTGTTCCGCGAGATCAGCAATGTCCTCTTCCGTCAGCCCAGTATCAACAGCATCCCAATTAGAGAGAAGAAAGCCTTCGATGGAAGCGAGCGTCAGGCTGAAAAACTCGAATTGCGGCTTCATCGCATCGACCGTGAAACCGTTTTCACCGTGTTGTTTAGCAATCTTGCCAATAATTTCATTCAGGGAATCCCACCCGGCTATATGAGCTTTGGCAAAAGACAGGATGTCCCATGTCAGCGTATGATTCTTTTTGTCCTTTGACTTGGTGCGGTCATTCCGAATAACCAGAGGGATCAGTTGAAAGAGGCTGCTTGCGCATTCCTCTGATTTGGTTGGATCAAGCAGCTCCTTGACTATATCCCAGCGCCAGCCGTCTTTTCGGTTGCGTCGCTTGTCATACACAGTAGGGTCTGCAAACAAAATGCTGCCTTCAGTATGCATCCCGGCGCGACCCGCTCGGCCAATGAGGTTATGAAAATCCCGAACTTTGATGCGCTCCATGCCCTGGTAGACACTGGTAACAATGAGGTAACGGATTGGAAGATTTACGCCCTGCGCCAGTGTGGAGGTGCAAACAACGAACCGCACGAGGTTTTCACGCATAGCGTGTTCCACTGAAAGGCGGATGCCATGTGGTGTATTGCCATGATGAGAAAATATGCCATGCTCGGCACTCGTTGAAGCCGATGCGCCAGTTCCAAGATTCGCTACATGGAGGTAATGGAGCCGTTCAACCTCCCTTCGGTCTGAGAATTCTTGTGGGAGTGGAAGCGGAATACCACGATCAATGAATTCCACCGCTTTTTCACAGATGCTTGTTGCTGTTGATTTTTTGCCACAGAAGATGGCGATGCTTCCGTTAGGAGCCAGTTTTATGCCGAGATAAAGTGCAATAGCCTGGCCATCGTCTCTCTCTGGAAAGTGGCGATCTTTCTGCTCTCTGCCTCTTCTCCCGAGATTGAATCTTTCGATCACCCTCGGAACGAAAAACTCACCTTGTTCGGCGTCACGGCTGTCGACATACTCGATCCTTCCCAACTGATCGAGCCAGCTCGCGAATCCGACCGACCTGAAAGTCGGAATCAGGGTTGTGC
>DSCZ01000319.1 GCA_011048855.1 Desulfobacteraceae bacterium
GACCAAGGCCGACGATATCGCCGGCGCTGTGAGGTCCGATGTCTCGACGGCGCTCTTTGTGATGCTGGAACAGTTCCCCTTCAAGAGCGTGACCTCTTTTATCGGCATCATGCTTGTCACGATTTTTTTCATCACATCCTCGGATTCAGGCTCCCTCGTGGTCGACCACCTTACGTCGGGGGGCAAACTCGATTCCCCTGTACCGCAACGGATTTTCCGGGGTGTCATGGAGAGGGTCTGCGCCGCGGCCCTGCTCATGGGCGGAGGACTGGTTGCCCTTCAAAGCGCCTCCATTGCGGCGGGACTGCCGTTTACCATTGTTCTGTTGATCATGTGCTACAGTCTGTACCGAGGCCTTCAGGAGGAGCACTACCATGCGACCATCATTGGAAAACTGCGCCACGAAATCCATAAAATTGAAATCCCGGTGCCCAAGGATTAACTGCCGGAAAAGAAAGAGAGGATGACGGGATCACCGGATTTTCAAACACCGGAGATCTCCGTATGATGCCCGACCGGTTCGTTAGCCGGTTAAATCAGGCCCACCCCGGCATAGCCTTCGACCGGCCGCTCTGAAGACCCGTTCGGCGGTGCTTTCTTGGAGCAGGATGATAGGAGACTTTGGAGGATCGGATATGGTCCTGGCACACGAGGCGACTTCCAGCCAAACGCCTACATCCTACCGCGACCTGCCGGACGGGTATCGGCTGTTGACGCCGGTGGGGGACTACGCCGAGGAGGCGGCCTTTTACCGGCGATTGTTCGAGGCCCACTGTCGGCGGGCCTCTCCCTTCACATCCTTCCTGAATTTTCCCGTTCGCCCTTTTTTGAGGTGAATCAGTTCGGAGCCTGTGTGGGGACCTTCGGTTCCTTTTAAATAAGCCCGGAACCGAGAGCAAAGGCGATACCGAGCAAAAGCACCCCTGTCAGGGTCTGGACCGTTTTCATAGTAATCTTGTGCAAGAACCGCTTGCCGATCATGATTCCGATGAATGCAGAAACAGTGCCGGTAAGAATCAGCGGCCATTGATCCCGACCTATGGGGCTGGTGGTCTTTGCCAGGAAAAACAATCCAGCGTAGGTCGCGATTCGAGCCATATCCACCATAAAGCCGATGACGGCGTTCGTTCCCACAAAGGCCTCGGTGGAAACCCCTACTTTTGCAAGAAACGCTGAACGGAGCGCCCCCTGATGCCCGGAAAAGCCTCCAAAAAACCCGGAAAGGAGGCCACCGAGCACAAGATATTTTCGATCAAATTTGAGCCCTCTCATCCGGGGCAAAAGCTCGAATAAGGCGAAAATGAGCATCAGCATCCCCATCGTGAGTTTGATGGGATTGATCACCGCCGTCCGTGATCCAAGCGAATACCTGGCGATCTCGCCGAAGTGAGATACATATCCAAGCGCAGCGGCACCAGCAAAAGCCGCAATTATGGCGGGAACTCCGAAACGGAACACCAGTGTCTTTTCCGCATGCCTTCCGACCAATCCGATTTTGAAAACATTGTTCGCGCCATGGACGATTGCAGTAGCTGCGACCGCCACTTCAACGGGGAAAAACAGGGCAAATACCGGCATCAAAAGCGTTCCCAGGCCGAAGCCCGAAAAGAGCGTAAGGCCGGAGACAAAGACCGCCGCAAAAGCAACGATGACAAATTCCATCGGATGCCTCTAGGCTCTTAAAGGTTGAGGAAGCCCAATATTGAATTGTTTCTTGATCGTGGGGAACCGTTTTTAATAATGACCTGGATAAGACCGCAGTCAAGGAGGTTTCGGCAACATTGTCCAAGTGTCAGGCCTTTGTGCACGTCGGAAAAGGATTCTGATCATATGAGTCAGGCGGGGGCCTCACGGCCCCCCTCCTCCACACCGCTGGGCATAAGTGCTACGTGCCAGGCGGTTTCCGTCAGATGTGTAACGCCGGTTCTTTTTTTTGATTTTTAGTCAAGGCCCTTTGATTTTCCAACGCCGCAGATACCTGCCGTTTGTCCTTTGCGTCACACCTGCTTCCGGCTCCTCTGCGTGCAACGGGACAAATAAGAAACACCCCATTTGTTCA
>DSCZ01000595.1 GCA_011048855.1 Desulfobacteraceae bacterium
CGAGCCGATGCGGAAGTATCCCGGCACCTCCATGTCGACGTAATCCTGATCCCAGACCTCCATCTCTACGATGCGCCATTTTCGGACAAACGGTTTCATCTGCTTCATAGGATGCCTTTCTGGTTACCTCACTCTGGCCCACCAAGGTGTCGCAGCCCTTGTCATAGCTCTGTCACAGCTCGATGTCACAAGCCATGTCGCAAGTATCCCTCTGCTACGCGTCGGCATGGTGTTGCAGCCAACGATGGCCTTTACCGGTCAACCGATAGCGCTGAGTCGGGCTGCGCGGGGAATCGGGTTGTGTGCGTTCGATCCATTCGTCTTCCATGGCCGGGTTGAGGTAGTTGTTCCGGAACGTGGGACGGTGTGATAAACCCAAAGCCTGCATCAAATCGTTGCTGCCCAGCTCGCCGCTCCCAATTGCACGGATCAATGCCGCTACTTGGTCGGTTGCTTGGTCGTCTACATGGTCGGTCGACACAGCTTCGCGCACGGCATCGCGTAACGCACCCAGCATGAACTCGACAAAAGGAGTGGCATCCGCCTGCTGATCGGCCACCGCGAGTACCCGGTAATAATCTTCCTGGCGATCACGGATCACTGTCTCCACCGGCAGGTAGGCCAGCAGCGGCTTCCAGTTCCGGAGAATCAAGGTTTGCCACAACCGACCCATGCGGCCGTTGCCGTCGGCAAAGGGGTGGATGAATTCGAACTCGTAGTGAAAAATGCAACTGGCCACCAAGGGATGCTCGTTGGTGTTTTCCAGCCAATCCTGCAGATCCGCCATCAGCTTGGGCACGCGTTCAGCGGGGGGAGCCATGTGAACCAGCTGCTTTCCCCGGAAGATGCCGACCCCGCCGGATCGATATCGACCCGTTTCATCCACCAGCCCGCGCATTAACAACTCGTGCGCCGCCAGCAAATCCTCCTCGACACTGGCGTCCCAGTCCTCCATGGCCTCGTAGGTCGCAAAGGCGTTTCGCACCTCCTGAATCTCGCGGGGGTGCCCCAACACCCGTTTGCCCTCAATCACGGCGGTCACCTGTTCAAGGGTGAGCGTATTGTTCTCGATGGCCAGCGAGGCCTGGATGGTACGAATGCGGTTCTCTCGGCGCAGGCGCGGAGTCAGGTTCTGTTCGGCCAGCACGGTGTAGCGGCCGATGGTTTCGCCAATCTCGGCGACCAGATTCACTATCGCCGGGGTGATGGTGTAGGGTGGCTGATATTTCATGTTGTCCTTCGCTACTCTCTACGACGCCATGCTGGCGTAGTAGGGTGACGGTACTGTTGGGTAAGCCCGGAACACATGCACGAAAACCGCCTCTGTCTTGTCCCGCACGTCCTCCTCTGAATAGGTTCCCGGCAACCCTGTTTGCTCGCTCCAGAGATAATCCTGAATCGTCAGACGGACCGCGTCCCGGCTGGATTCCTTGTCGCGGTAAAGGAGTACGTTTTCTACTTTTCCGGAGGAAGTCTTGTAGGTGAACTCCACCACCTCAGAGCCATACCACTCTATGTTTACAACGGTTACCAGGGAGTCAGGAAGGATGCCCCGCACGGCTGCGTTGGGGCGCAATTCTTCAAGTTTGCTCATCGGATAGGTCCTCTCTGTCTGCCTCCGCCGGGCAGACAAAACGGTTCCACAAAGAGCGGATAGCTTTGCCGAACAATGAAAAACCAGCAATTAAATCTAATACAATAAAAAGAAGATATTGGCCACAAAAGAATAAAGAAAATGATTCATCCCGGGGGGTCATCCGGAAGCAGTCTCTCTCAAAATGAATCTCGAAGAGCCCAATAAGCGCGCTTTTCTGGATAGAAAAGGGATGAGCGCCTGGTTCTCTACGTCCAATCGCTTTTTTATCGACTACACTTTCGTGATAAATGTTTATGCCTAAAAAAATCAGTTTGCAGGGGTTGATTTGAACAACCAAGAAAACGTTATTACTGCCTTGGTAGAGTCTCCGAAGGAATTATGACTGTGAGGTTTACCTACCGGAAAAATAAAATCAGAATAATTGGTGCCGGATATTGGCGGAAAGGCAAGAAGATATATGA
>DSCZ01000626.1 GCA_011048855.1 Desulfobacteraceae bacterium
GACGTATATCCGAACCAACCATGACGGCGTCGTAAAAAGTCAAAACAACGTTGTCCCTCGGGGTCGGGGTCGCTATCGGCATCGGTATCGGACGTTGATCGGCGGCCTTTTCGACCCGATACCGATCCCGACCCCGACGCCGATAAGGCAGACATGCTACTTTTTACGAACTCTTCAACAATGGTTCAGTTGTCCATCCGGCATTTCCGGAAGGACAACTGCTATCCCAAAAGATCAGACAGGTAGTGCGCATCCTTACTCCTGCCTTCCAGGATTCCATGGATTTTCCGCAGCTTTTCTTGACGTAAGCTTATTTTTATGATAACGGGAACCATTGTATATTTCCACCAAAGGGATCTACGTTGTGTGTGTTCCTCAAGTTATAATCCAGCCAGAGGAATTCGAAAAAACCCGGCGGTAAGGATATTTTGTTCATGCTGCAGTCGAATGCGGGGGATGCAGCCCCGGGAAAAGCAGGGCCCGCGGGCAGTTTTTGAAACCGCGCCGCTCCTATTGGCTCCCTCCCGGAAAGAGATTTTTCAGGGACGGGTTTAACTTGTGTATAAATGCAAAGGAGGATGGTGAGGATGGCGTATAACGCAGTCGAAATGAAGGATTGGCAGATCTCCGAAGCGGCCGAGAAGAACATGCCGACACCGGAGGAATGGCAGGAAAAATTGGGCCTGGAAAAGGAAGAAATGCTTCCTATGGGGCGGCTTGCAAAGCTCGATTTCCTGAAAATCATGAACAGGCTCAAGGACCGTCCGGACGGCAAGTACATCGAGGTGACAGCGATCACGCCCACCCCGCTGGGGGAAGGTAAAAGCACAACGTCCTGCGGCCTCATGGAAGGTTTGGGCATGCGCGGAGTAAACGTGGGCGGCGCCCTGCGGCAACCCTCGGGCGGCCCGACCATGAACGTGAAAGGCACGGCGGCCGGGGGCGGCAACTCGCTTTTGATCCCGATGACCGAGTTCTCGCTAGGGCTCACCGGCGACATCAACGACATCATGAACGCACACAACCTCGCGATGGTGGCGATGACATCCCGGATGCAGCACGAACGAAACTACAACGACGAACAGCTCCAGCGGCTCACAGGCATGCGCAGGCTGGACATCGACCCAACCCGTGTCGAGATGGGCTGGATCATCGACTACTGCGCCCAGGCGCTCCGGAATATCGTGATCGGCCTCGGCGGCCGTATGGACGGATTCACGATGCAGTCCAAGTTCGGCATCGCCGTCAGCTCCGAATGTATGGCCATCCTCTCCATCGTACGAGACCTGGCCGACCTGAGGGAAAAACTGAACAACATCACCGTGGCCTTCGACAAGAGCGGCAAACCGGTCACCACCGGCGACCTCGAGGTCGGAAACGCCATGACCGCCTGGATGCGCAACACCATAAACCCCACGCTCATGTGCACCGCCGAATACCAGCCCTGCATGGTGCATGCCGGGCCGTTCGCAAACATCGCCGTCGGCCAGTCGTCAATCATAGCCGACCGCATCGGCCTCAAGATGTTCGACTACCATGTGACCGAGTCCGGCTTTGCCGCGGACATCGGCTTCGAAAAATTCTGGAACGTCAAATGCCGCTACAGCGGCCTGAAACCCCATGTCTCCGTGCTAACCTCGACGATCCGCGCCCTCAAGATGCACGGGGGAGGCCCCAAGGTGGTGCCCGGAATCGCCATGCCTGAAGAGTACACGAAGGAAAACCTGGAGCTGGTGGAAAAGGGCTGCGAAAACATGGTGCACATGATCAATGTGATCCGCAAAGCCGGCATTAACCCGGTCGTGTGCGTAAACAGGTTCTATACCGACACGGATGCGGAAGTGGCCGTCGTCAAGAAAGCCGCAGAGGCGGCGGGCGCCCGCTGCGCGGAGAGCCAGCACTGGATGAGGGGCGGCGAAGGTTCCCTGGAATTCGCCGATGCCGTGATCGATGCATGCAACGAAAAGAACGAGTTCAAATTCCTGTATCCCACCGAGATGAAGCTTCGCGACCGGGTCGATAGGATCGCCAGAGAGGTTTAC
>DSCZ01000019.1 GCA_011048855.1 Desulfobacteraceae bacterium
CATTGATGAGTGCCCGGCGGTCGGGCTTATCAACTGGTCCCTGCAAGGGCAAGACCGGGTGACATTTGTCGAGGAAAAAGCCGGGTCGAAACTGCGGGCGTACCATGGGGAGGTCGTGCGGCGTCTGATCGCGCGGGACAAGCACCACCCGTCGGTCATCCTCTGGTCCCTGGCGAATGAGGCGCCCACCTATGAGACCGGAGCCGAGGCCTACTTCAAAGAGATCGCGGCCGTGGCCAGACAATGTGATCCCTCCCGGCCGCTTATGATCGTGGAAAACTCTCGGCCCCGGGAGACCCGGGCCGCGGGATTTTTCGACGTAATCGGCGTCAATCGCTACAACAGCTGGTATGAAGATTTCGGCCGCCTGGAGGTGATCGGACCTCAGCTGGCGGCGGATCTTGAGGCCTGGCATGACAGGTTCGGAAAGCCGATCATACTGACCGAATTCGGCGCGGACACCGTGGCCGGCCTTCATTCGGACCCGCCCCTGATGTTTTCAGAAGAGTATCAGGCCAGGATGATTGAAGAGTTTCAGAGGGTGATCGACAACTATCCGTTTGTAATCGGCGAACATATCTGGAACTTCGCGGATTTTATGACTAAACAGGACGTTCGCCGGGTGATCGGCAACCGGAAAGGGGTGTTCACCCGACAGCGGCAACCGAAGCTGGCTGCGCATTTTCTTAAAAAGCGATGGGGCGGCTAACAGGCGGCCGACAAAATTGAAGTCTGTCAGCAGTCTGCTAAGTCACTTCTTTTTTCAATCCCAGGCGTCGCATCTGTTCCTCTTCTTCCTTGATGGCGACGTACTCGTGTTTCTTTTGATTGGCTTTGACGATGCTGTTCTTGATGGCGTTCAGTTCCAGCTTGATTCCACGAACCTTGGAGCGTTTGTCGCGCGGGATTTCGGATTTGAAGACATTGATAAGACCGTTCATGCGTCGGTGGGTCAGCTGCAGGTTGATCAGGTTCTGGTTCAAGAGGTGGTAGATCTTTTCCTCCGGAGAGTTTTCAAGCTTCCGGTAAAGGGGGCTGGCCTTGGTTGAGAGTCCCGCAAAAAGCTGTATCAGTCGTTTGGTGTCGTCAAGATATTCCTGGAAGGATACCTTCTCCATTTTATTGGCCGACGTCGATACGTCGAAGTATTCAATCTCATAGATCTTGTATTCCTCTCCCCGGCCGAGCATTTTTCGGAGCCAGCGTTTCAGACGTCTGCCAAGGGTGAGTTCCTGCGTTTCCAGAATCTGCTGTGCTTCCATGAGCTTGTTGAAGGCGTCTTCCAGCTGCAGGCCGCAACTGGCCAGATAGCGAACCGCCTGTATTAAAATGGAGCGATAGCTATCCTCTTTTTTCTCCCGGACTTTTTTCTCCTCCACCACCTGCAGGCTGTCCAGGATCTGTTTCTTCATTTCCGCGCCCTCGGGGGTGTAGTCTTCAAGGAGGGTTTCCTTGACCAGATCGGGGAAGAAGGATACTTGCTGGCCCATACTGCTCGCAAAGAGATGCTTTGCCTTCTGGATGACGGCTTCGATCTTATCCTCATTTAATTGATCGGAGAGTCCCAGTCGGGGGAGCAGCCGCCTGCGGAGTTCGAGCTTATAGCATTCCTTCTGGAAGGTCGCCATCTCGCTTAAGGCCTGGAAGGCCGTTTTGACGGTTTTTTCAATCTGGGTGACTGAATCATTAATGATGCCGGTGGACAGGGGATCCGTCCCGTGCCTGATTTTTGAGAAGAAATTGGCCAGAGCTCGGGTGGTGGGACTGACCGCGGTTTCCGTCACTTGATTCCAGTTTATGTATTTCAGGAATTTAACGATTCGTTTCAATCGGCTCAAGGAAAGAAAGTCGATGCTGTATTCATAGTAGTT
This sequence comes from Desulfobacteraceae bacterium, assembly GCA_011048855.1. Next base: position 1,872 of record DSCZ01000019.1, read on the forward strand.
GTTGAGAAACTCGAGTCGCGTGTGATATTGCGAGAGCCGCGTATTCATTTTTTCCTGTTCCTCGGAGTCGAGGTAGGCCTCATCCGAAGGGGCGTCGACTTCGCTTATTTTTTCATCGTATTTGTAGGGATCTTCCTGGATCAATCCCTTCCGGATCAGTATGTTATA
>DSCZ01000103.1 GCA_011048855.1 Desulfobacteraceae bacterium
GCCCGGGGCTATATTGAAAAAGCAAAACAGGTTTTCACCGTTTTCCCTCGCTGCCACCAGGTGACATCCACCGAGAAGAACGAAAAAATCGACACATTGACGTGCATCGCACAGGAACACGGGGTGCAGTTCATCGCGCCGGAGCAATGGCACTGGGGTACCGACAACGGCAAGGCCGTGGTGGAACACGTCCGGGGTTACCTGAAAAAAACAATATTCCACCTGGGGACCGAAGTTCACTCCATCGAGGAAGGAACGAGCGGCAACCATCGCATCGAGGCCGGGAAAAAGGGGAGGAAAATACGGATGGAGGCGCCGGTTGTTCTTGCCGCCCCCGGTCGAAGCGGCGCCTACTGGTTCCGGGATACAGCCGACAGGCTGGGAATTCATCACAAATTCGGCCCCATCGATGTGGGGATCAGGCTCGAACTTAACAGGAAATTTTATGACGAGATTACGAATATTGTCTATGACCCCAAATTCATCTTCACGACCACCCGTCATAAAGACAGAGTGAGAACGTTCTGCACGAACCCAGGAGGCAGGGTCCGCCTGGAAAACTACGACCAATTCAAACTTCTGAACGGTGACGCCCTTTATAAACGCAAAACCGCGAACACCAATTTCGCGATGATCAATACGGTGGCATTGACAACGCCTTACTCGGACACGACCGAATTCGGCCACATGATCGCCCGCCAGTGTCACCTCCTGGGCGGGGGGAAACCCATCGTTCAGCGGGTAGGGGATTTCAAGGAAGGAAGAAGGAGCTCCAGGTCGACCTTTGACAGCCGTTTACGCCATTTCGAGCTGTGCAGGGCCACATGCGACGCCACTCCCGGAGACATCACTCTCGGCTTGCCGGCACGAATAGTCGACAATCTCTGGGAATCCTTGAAGATGCTTGAAAAAATAATTCCCGGCATCCTTCATCCGTCCACCCTTCTTTATGCCCCGGAAATCAAATTCTTCGACACGCACTACCCCACCGCTCGAAACCTGGAAACCAATGTCAAAGGGATTTTTGTAGCAGGCGACGGGACCGGTAAAAGCCGTGGCATCGTGGGGTCCGCGGTTTCCGGCATGATAGCAGCCGAAGGCATCGCTGAAAAATTTTCCCTGCTGGGGGCGCAGGACTCCGGGGTTGACTGATCAGACACCCGCACCGTCAATCTCAAGCCATCGGCTGAGACAACGCAAACGGTTTCTCCCCCCGGGAATCTTTTTCAGCTCATCGGCCACAACCGCCCGCCACAACTCCCCCCTGATCCGCACGCAGCCTTCGAGGTCCAGGGTTGTCGCTGCAACACCCCTGCGCCCGGTCATCCGAAACGTGTCTGCGTCGCCGTTTAAATCGTAAGAACGCCATAGGAAGGGAAACGATAAAGATTGTGACCGGAATTTCGTTGCGCTCAACTTCGTTTACAATCTTTATCGTTATCTGTTATCAGTTATCTCTAATAGGTGCGCTGCGAAGCGGCGAGAGACGGTGTGGGAGTGTCGAAACGCAGTTTTGACTTGAGGCGCTGAAATGTTCGCTTGCAAAGAAAGGATGGAATAATGAAACGGTTGGATTCTCTTAAAAAAACGCAGCCCCTGCGGGAACGGAAAATGGAATTTCATACCTACCCGGTTGAAAACGGAAATATTCTGGTCGAAGGCTGCTTCAGAGACGAACGGCTTGTAGGCGGTTACGACTGGGATGGCACGGTCCGGAAACCTGGTGTTGTTCACCTGATGTATGTACGCATGCTGCTCGCCGGATGGCCCCTTACAATAGAAGAAATTGAAGCGGACATGGAAGTCGTTCCCAGGGAAATATGTCGTCGAATGGAGAATTCCGTGCAAAAAGTGAAGGGGCTCAGTATTTCGCACGGATATACGCGAAGCGTTCTGAATTGTATCGGTTCCAGTAAAGGCTGCACCCACCTGACCCACCTGGTCGTGTCCATGGGTCCGGCCTCCCTTCACGGTTACTGGACTCAAAAAATGGTGGAACCCAGGCCGATACCGAACTCCATAGAAGAACTGCCGGGGTA
>DSCZ01000579.1 GCA_011048855.1 Desulfobacteraceae bacterium
CAGTCTGCCGGGTCCTTTCGCCGACCACGAGGGTCGTGAGGAGAAGGCACTTATTATTACATCGGTACAGAGGGATGTCCCCTCGCCGGTACTGTAACAGGAGGAAATAGCCATGAAAAAAGCAATGATCAGACTCAGAATGAGTGAACACGACGCACACTACGCGGGCGGCCTCGTCAACGGTTCCCACATGCTTGATTTACTCGGCGACGTGGCGACCGAACTGCTCATATGGAGTGACGGTGATGAAGGATTATTCAGGGCGTACAAGGACGCGGAGTTTTTGGCCCCCGTGTATGCCGGAGATTTTCTTGAGGCCGTTGGCTGGTTTACCAAGATGGGGAACACATCGCGTACAATGGAATTCGAGGTCTGGAAGGTGGCACAGCCGGTCAAGGATGCCGAATATCCTTCCGCTTGCGACGTGTTGAGCGAACCCATTCTTGTTGCCAGAGCTACCGGCGTCTGTGTTGTTCCCAAAGAGTGCCAGCGAGGAGCGCAAATTCCTCACGAAGAACTGCTGTAAGAAACAGAGGAGCCGTTCCTTTATCGGCGAATCGCGAATATGGCCGGCGTAACCGGAAGTGTCCTGCGACGTTGATGCGCAGCCGATTTCCCCGATACACATTGCATGACGTGAGTGCCTGTTCGTGCTGGCCTGGGCAGGCGCTATGTTCTCGAGAGAGTCACGGACGTTTCCGGTGTCGTTTGACACTGATGGGAGCAATGTATTGTGCTGAAAATACTGAATACCATCAACTGATAACTGGTTTTGCAAACACAGAGGGAGGAAAAGAATGAGTAATGGCGCTTTGAACGGCATAAAAGTAATCGACATGACGCACGTGTACAATGGTCCTTTTTGCACGATGCATCTGGCGGATCACGGGGCGGAAGTAATCAAAATCGAACCTCCCGGACGGGGGGAGCAGTCGCGGTATTTCCCACCGCTGAAAAACGGCGAAAGCGGCTATTACGCTTTTCTGAACCGCAACAAAAAGGGAATGGAATTAAATCTGCGGTCCGAGAAAGGGAAAGAAATATTCGCTAAATTACTCGAGACCGCGGATGTACTGGTAGAAAATTTCAGACCCGGAACGCTGGAGAGACTGGGATTCGGCTGGGATGTTTTAAAGGAAAAATATCCTCGTCTCGTTTACGCCCAGGCAACCGGTTTCGGAACATACGGCCCCTTGGCCGCGAGGCCGGCGTACGATATTATCGCTCAATCAATGGGAGGCATCGTCAGTATCACGGGATTTCCCGATGCTCCTCCGACCAAGGTGGGTCCGTCTGTTGCGGATACCTTTACGGGGACCTACATGGCCCTGGGAATCATGATGGCATTACATAGCCGGAGTAAAACTGGCAAAGGCCAGCGAATCGAAGTTTCCATGCAGGATGCGATTTTTTCCACGCTGGAAAATGCCATTGTAACCTATACAATTGATGGAAAAGTGCCAGAGCGGGTCGGAAACGCTGATCCCGCCATCGCGCCGTTTGACATGTATACCTGTAGCGATGGATACTTTTTCCTGGGTGTTGGGACGGACGCGCTGTGGTCGCGGCTGTGTGAAGTTATGAATAAGCCTGAATTGGTAGAGGATCCACGTTTCGCCTCGAATAACGACCGGGTGAATAATTATATCCCTGAATTAAAAAGTATTATGGACGAATGGGCCGCTACACAGACAGTACAAGAACTGGAAAGTGTACTTGAAGAAGCCGGCATTCCCGGGGCCCCCATTCTGAATGTTGATGACGTAGTAAATCATCCCCACACCGCTGCCCGTGAAATGATCGTGGAGGTAGAGCACCCGAAACTTGGGAATATAAAAATCCAGGGAGTGCCTATAAAACTTCACGGGACACCGGGAAGCGTCCGGACTGCCGCTCCGCTTCTCGGGGAACATAATGAAGAGATATTGAAAGACCTGGGTTATTCCGATGATGACATGAAGACATTTCGGGACGACGGGGCTTTCTGATTGTAACAGTTAAGGATGTCCGAAAAG
>DSCZ01000088.1 GCA_011048855.1 Desulfobacteraceae bacterium
AAGCGATTGGGGACTGAGCACCCGAAGCGGTGCAAAGAAACCGGGGACCCAAAGCGAAGCGATTGGGGACTGAGCACCCGAAGCGGTGCAAAGAAAAACAAGGGCTTGCGCGGAGACGTACTGGAGTACGTCGCACAAGAAAACCCGCAGTTTGACGTAGAGATTGGGCAAAAGCACCATTTCCGGATGGAAACTACTTAAAAGAGCAAGGAGGCAGATTTTTATGACTCACGAAGACAGAGGCCATTACGCAGCCAAGCACGAACCCGGCAGACGCCTGCCGGACGCGCTGGCCGAGAAAATCCGTTCCCTTTGCAAAAACGGCGAATTACCCTGCTCGATGGCATTCGAAATAGCTGAAAGCGAAGGCCTTCCTCCTCTCGAAATAGGAGCTGCGGCCGATTTGTTGGAAATACCGATAGTGAAGTGCAGGCTGGGGCTGTACGGTTACAAGCCGGAAAAAAAGATCGTAAAACCGGCTCAAGAAGTCGATCCGGTCCTGGAATCCGCACTCAAGGAATCCCTGGTGGACGGAAGGCTGCCATGTGCGGCGGCATGGGCTGCAGCAGAGAAATTCGGGATCGGGAAAATGGATGTCAGCGCGGCATGCGAAACCCTTGGAATAAAAATCAGGCCCTGCCAGCTGGGGTCATTTTGAAAAAATGTGCCCATCCGCTTCTGCGGACGGGCACGATGAATACATCCTGAATCCGGCTTATCAGCAACTGCAGGAAGAGCCGCATCCACTCCCCGAAACGAGGCCTGAATCTATCTTGAACCCCGATCCGAAAGCCGAAGATACATAATCCACCTTTACCGGCTGTACTCTCTCCAGGAGATCTTTTTCGATTACATATGAAATACCCGAATTTTCGAAGGACTCATCATTTTCCCTGGGCTCATCCAGAGCCATGCCCAAACTGGGCCCAGCTCAACCACCCTGGGAAAGCATGATCCTGATGGAAGGAAACGTCTCCCTGTCCTTCAAGAACTCTTTTATCATCTCGGTTGCTTTTTCGGTTACCTCTACCATGTTCCCCTCCTTGGATGTTTTAGAATATGGCTTTTAAGTTAGCCACGAATTCGATAAAGTCAAATGGACTCCTCCTCTTTCAGGCAACGAAGCCCTCCTGCTTCCAGAAAAGGAGCGGGTTCAAGCCACTGGAGCAATCTTTCGAAATCCGCTTTCAAAGCCAGCATCGCTTTTCCGCGGTGACTCACGCTGTTTTTTTCCTCGCGGCCGATCTCCCCGAACGTCGCCTTCAACGGTGGATAGTAAAAGACCGGATCGTAACCGAATCCTCCCCTGCCGGATGTCTCGAACGTAATAACACCGGTGCAGGAACCTGTGTATGTCCGCGTTCCCCCTCCTGGACAGGCCACAGCGATAACGCAGAAAAACGAAGCACGACGATCGGCGGCTCCTTTCATTTCTTCCAGAAGTTTCCGAATGTTTTCCGAATCGGAGGAACCCTCGCCCGCATAACGAGAGGAGTATACCCCCGGCGCTCCTCCGAGGGCCGGAACCACAAGACCTGAATCGTCGGCAAGCGTCGCCAGGCCCAGTTTTTCTGCGGCGAAAGACGCTTTTTTTACCGCATTGGCCTCGAAAGTTTCTCCGTCTTCCACTGTTTCCGCTATCGGGGGAAATTCACCGAGCCCCTTGACTGCCAGCCCGAACGGGGCAAGCAGTTCCCGGAATTCCCGGAGCTTGCCTTCATTCCGTGTAGCAACAACCAGCGGCCCCCTGTAATTCATGTTCACAACCCCTTGTTATCGTAATTCAATCTCGAGGAACGGCAAACCGGCCTTCCCGGCGTAAATCTCCAGGGCCTGCCTCAGTGTCGACCCCTCTCCATGATCATCGGTCGCCGGGGTGTTCCCGTCGGCCACGACAAACACCTGCAGGTTGTCAGGATTCAGCACTTTTCCAGCCAACCTTCCCAGATCTTCACCCGTAACCGAAAGATAATCGCGCTGTATCCGATCGAGAGTATCAAGAGG
>DSCZ01000168.1 GCA_011048855.1 Desulfobacteraceae bacterium
ACGCGCCGAAGGCGCCACCAACACCAACACCCCCGCGCCGCAGGCTGATTGGTTTTTGCCTGCCGCCGCCCGGCAGGCAAAAAAATCTTTCTTCGTGTCCTTCGCGTCTTCGTGGTTCAGTCTTTGACAATAAGGATTTCGCGGATACAATCCGCTCCAACAGAACATTAAAAACAGATGAAAGCTCTATTGGAGTGTCGAACGGAATTTTGACAACTATACGCAGGGTCGACCCATGTCAGCCTATCACCGAAAAACTGCTTTCCGGGTTGATCTCCCTTCTGCGAGAGAAAAAGCCGATATTGCAATTTCTGCCCGTATATTTCATCCTGAACGAAACCGGATCCTCGTCGTGATTGCGTCCTGATTCCACGGCCTTTATCAGCTCCGCCATCAACACGCCTGCAATCGGGGCGTTTTTGAACTGGTTGCCGGAGGTTCCAATGGCCATATAAAAGCCCGGAAGATCGGACATATCATAGATTGGAAGCCAGTCGTCGGAAGCATCGTAGAGACTGACCAAGCCCTGGCTCTTCTCCGGTATGGGAAGCCCCTCCAGGCGCTGCGCTTCGCGCATGACCTGGGTCTTCCACTGGTTCGTGAAATTCTTGTTGTAATCATCCGGATCGTCGACATATTCTAGTTGGTCACATTCGGGGTCCTCTGAGCCGATCAGCACGTGGTTGCCGACCTCGGGCCTCGAATAGCACCCGATGTCCCCGTCCGACAGAAGCATCCCCAGGTTGTTGTAATCGAACCCCTCCGGGGCGGGAACGTGGCACACCTCCTGCCTCAGGGGCTTGGTCTTTATGTTCATTCCTTCTTCGACCCCTGCCATGCGGTTGATCAGGTAGGAATGCGGACCGGCGACGTTGACGACCACGGGGGCGTCGATCCCTCTCCCGTCTTTCAAGCTCACCCCCGCCACCCTGCCGTTTGCAGTGCGTATTTCGACGACCTCCGAATTAAACAGGAACTTTCCGCCCCGGGTTTCAATCGCCCGTTGAACGTTGTGGCACGAGTGCTTGGGGTCGGAGATCAGCCCGGATTCCGGGATATAAATCCCGCCATGGATCTCACCGCCGGTTGGTCGGCCGAAGCGTTCATCGTCCAGCGTGGTGGGCGGACCATATGCACGGGTGTCGATTATCGGAAACAACTCTTTCATCTCGGCCGGGGTCAGATCGTGATATATGACATGGAGATCGTTCAGCGAGGCCATAACGTTTTTCAAGAACTTGTTTTTCTCGGTCTTGATCACCATGCAGCCTGTATTGATATATTTCACGAGGCCGGCCTCGTCTGAAAACCCCAGGTGTCTGGGCCAGTCCAACCAGTAATAGTACCCTTCCCGCGCCAACGCCACACCATCTGCCGTGGAATAGTGCAACCTGATGACAGCGCAGGACTCCGAAGTGGACCCGTAGCCGGCCTCCGGCAGTTTATCCACATTGAGGGTCTTGAACCCCCTTTTCGTGAGTTCTAAACTTACACAGCACCCGATAATTCCGGCGCCGATAATAACAGCATCGTATCTTTCCGCCATTTTGAAAATCTCCTCGTATAGTTTGTGTCCATCCGGAAATACCGGTCCAGAGCGAATTACAATATCCCGGCTGAAAGCCACCCGTCAACCAAGTTCTCAAACCGGCCAAAATGAAAATATTTCATTGCAATATTAAACTTCCACTTGTAAATTTAGAAACTGTTTTACAAGTGGATGCAGATACAATCCCCTCCCATGGGTGGTCGTTATTTGTCAGCGGTGCGGGAGTGTCGAAAACGTAGTTTTGACCTAAAGACTCCGTGGTATTCGCCAAAATTTCATTTCGGTACTCCAGAGACCTGGATCTTGATGCCGATTATATGAAAAAATTTACTGGGGTATGCACTTGACTAAGGCTCCTACTACATATAGTGTTCTGGGGTATGGAAAAATACCCCAAAAATCTGGCTGAATTTGAGCGTTGGTTTTCTTCGGAGGAAGCCTGTCGTAACTATC
>DSCZ01000087.1 GCA_011048855.1 Desulfobacteraceae bacterium
GCTGATATCGTTGCCGAACATGCTGTAACTGGAGTTGGGACTGTCGAGAAACACGACCTCGCTGACCGAATTCAGGGGCACTTCGATGGCCGTTCCGTTGAGCCAGCCCTTGATGGTGTCGCGGTCGTCAATGCGGTAAAAGCGGATTTCCTGCCCTTCGATCGTGACGAACTTCCCAGGGCGTGTGGTTGCTCCGGAAACGACGCCCGCCAGCAGAGTGACGATGATCGCAGGCAGGGCGATAAAGCGCAGCCACGTGCAAATTTTCATTTCAAAAGTCTCCTTTATATTGTGTTGATGCAATCGCGGAAATCCGAAGAACAATGAAAATTTTTGTCCCGCGCTCGGCGCGAACACACGCTTCAGTCAAATAACGGCACTTCAGCGCAAGCCGTTTTTTCAGGGGTTGAAGTATCGTACAGATCCGGATCGCAGCCCTCTCGGACAAATAAAACCTGACGGCAGAAACAGAGATGGATACACCCAGCCATTAATCTTTTCTAAACGTTTCACCGACAGCCCTATTCCTTAGCAGTTTTCAGAAAAAAATTCAATGATTTTTCCCTGTCCTGCACCCTTCCGCCGGCGACCAGGTTCTCGGAATTTATCTTCAAACTCGACAGGATTTCTAGCGCACCCGGGGCGGGGTGTGCTAGCATGTGCCCATTGGGAACCCTGGATGAAAACCGGTAGGCATGGATTCATATTAAGGTTTCTTGTCCAGACCGAGAGCCAACCGCCCATTCAGCAGACAAAGTTTATTCACCACCTGAGACAGGAACTCATTTCGACCGATGCAGATTTCTTCCGCCGAATTTCTTAAAAGTGCTCTCAAGCCGGTTCAGTACCCCGAAGCCGACCGACCCGAGATTGCCTTTGCCGGCCGCAGCAATGTGGGCAAAAGTTCCATGATCAACTGCCTGCTCAACCGTCGCGGGCTGGTACGGACATCTTCCACCCCGGGACGCACCCAGATGCTCAACTTCTTCGACATCAACGAACGCTTCCGTTTTGTTGATCTCCCGGGATATGGCTTCGCCCGTGTCCCCATGGCGGTCAAAAAAAGCTGGGGCCCCATGATAAGGGCATATCTGGAGAGCCGTTCGACTCTGCGCGGGGTAGTTTTTATCCTGGATATCCGGCGGATTCCAAGCGAAGAAGATCTGCGCCTGCTCGACTGGCTGGAAGAATACGGCTGCCCTACCATCATGGCGGTCACCAAGGCCGACAAGCTTGCGCGAAGCCGGCGCGACAGGCAAATTGAAACCATTGCTTCAACCTGCGGCCTTCCTGTCGATGCCTTCACGCTTTTTTCCGCCACAACCCGCCAGGGAAAAGACGAAATGTGGGAACTCATCGAAACGGCGCTTGAGCAGCCGACCCCGTCGGCAGACTAAGCTCATCGGCTCTGCGTTGCCATGAAGGCAGGGCATGTTATCCTGAATCACAGAGGCGAACCAGGTTTTTAGAAGGAAAAAGTTCATGAGCAGAAAAATCTATGTGGTAGGTGCAGGGGTTGAAGGTCAGGAAGGATTCAGTCGTCGGACCCTTCAACTGATCGAAAGTGTCACCCTGCTGGTCGGATCACAGAGGCAACTGGATCTTTTCCCTGAGTACCAGGGTGAAAAGAAAACGATCGGTGACAACCTGGCCGAAGTGATCGACCTTCTTCAGGCCTCGCGTGAAACCGTGGTTATTCTAACCTCGGGCGATCCGCTCTTTTTCAGCATCGGGCGCGACCTGTTGCGAAACCTGCCCCGTGACGAGATGGAATTTATCCCCAATGTCAGTTCCATTCAGTACGCATTCGCCAAGATAAAAGAGCCCTGGGACGACGCGGTGTTTGTTTCGGCCCAGGGGCGGGGCCTGAAGAAAGCCGTAGATCGTATCGTAGCCAACGACAAAGCGGCCATTCTCACCGATACGGTCAATACACCGGCCGCCATTGCCGCCGAAATGGTGGCGCGCGGCCGTGACGGCTATGCCGCTTACCTTTGCGA
>DSCZ01000399.1 GCA_011048855.1 Desulfobacteraceae bacterium
ATGCTGGTGATGGTTTTGATCCTCGTTTTTGCCGCTTTTGCGAAACCCGCCGAAGGCTCGACCGGACTGTGGCCGGTACTTTTCGCATCCAAATGGTATGTGACCGCGGCGTTGCTTGCGGCTCTCGGCCTGATGCTCAAAAAGTGGTTCCAGGGATATGAGCGGACCATGTGGGTGGAGTCCACATGGGGATTCATGAAACAGATCTTCCCGCTCTTGGGCGCAGGGGTTCTGGTCGCCGGCTTCATGCTGGGGCGGCCGGGTCACGAAGCGCTTATCCCCGGGCACTGGGTCGAGAGTCTGGTGGGCGGAAATTCGCTTGGTGCCAACCTGTTCGCTTCGGTCGCAGGGGCGCTGATGTATTTTGCGACCCTGACGGAGGTGCCGATCCTTCAGGGGCTCCTCGGCGCCGGGATGGGGAAGGGCCCGGCTCTGGCCCTTCTGCTTGCAGGCCCAGCCCTTTCGCTCCCGAACATGCTGGTGATCGGAGGGGTGCTGGGGGTGAAAAAGACGGCTGTCTTCTGTACGATCATCGTGATCCTCTCAACCATCGCGGGCCTTATTTACGGTGCATTGGCAGGATGATAACCATGGATCTGTTTGAAGGCTAAAACAGGGGTAAGAAGTAAAAAGGAGTAAGGTTAAATGGTTTCCCGGCATGATGGTTTCATGAGTGAGGAAAAGATCCGCGCGAAAATGAAGGAACTGGGAGTGCAATGACCGGCCTTGAATCTTTGATAGGTAAAGCTGTTCGGGAAGGGGGATTTTTATGTCGTTGCTTTTGGGAAATCGTCGTCACAGGGGCCTCCTTTTAGCCGCTGTGCTCGTTTTCGGCGGATTGTTCGGGGTTCCTGCCGCATCAAAAAGCGAAACACTCGATGATCTGCATCCCGGGCTTTCACTGGGGCTTATAAGGAACGCGAGGCTCGGTGACCTGGAAAAAGGAGTTGTCTGCACGGCAGGGGATAAACGGGTGACAGGGGAGGCGCTCAATGCCGCCGTTGACGAGGAGTCAGGGGCACTGAGTGAGCAGCTTGGAAAGAATCTCCTTTTTATGCTGGATCAGCACTTGATGCGCCTTCTCTTGCAGGAAGAAGCGAAAAAGGAGGGGATCCCCGAAACCCTTTCTGAAGACGAAGCAATCGGGAAGCTTCTCAATAAGCAGGCAGGCAAGGTCTCAGTGGATGATTCGGAGCTTCCACCGGCCTACGAAGCCATAAGGGAAACCTTGGGCGGCGTACCCTTCGAGCAGGTGAAAGAAGCCCTCCGCGACTATCTTCTGAAAGAAAAGCAAAGCCAGGCTGTTGGGGAATATCTTGCAGGTCTCGGCTCCGATATCGATATAACTCTTGACAAGCAATGGACCGAAAAACAGGCCGAAATCATGTTGGACAACCCGGTGGACCGGGCGAGGGCCTCCGGCATCCCGACCCTGGTGGAGTTCGGCGCTGCCGGGTGCGGGCCGTGCGACATGATGCAGCCGATCCTGGAAAAACTCAGGAAGAAATATGGCGGAAAGCTCAACGTGGTTTTCATCCATGTGGGCGAAGAACAAGTGCTGGGGGCTCGCTACGGCATCAGTTCGATTCCGGTGCAGGCGTTTTTCGATGCCTCGGGCACGGAAGTGACCCGCCATGTGGGATTTTACCCGGAGGCGGAGGTCGAAAAGATTCTTGCCGAAATGGGAGTTAATTCATGACCGGAAAGATGAAGGCTGTTTTACTGGGCGCGGTAGCCTTGGTGGGGCTCTATGCGGTGTTCGGCGGCCAGACCCCCTTCGGCGGGGAAGTCTTCCGGCACGAAGGGTTCATGGATGAGACAGGAATAAAAGACAGACTTAAACAGCTCGGTATATCCTGAAGATCACCGGGTCAGGAAAGGGAGGCATGCTCGATTCGATCTTTATTACTGTGAACGAATGGATAAGCTCCGGTCCGGCTCTGGCCGCGGTGGGCTGTTTCATCTGGGGCATGATAAGCGTCGCTTTCAGCCCGTGCCAC
>DSCZ01000268.1 GCA_011048855.1 Desulfobacteraceae bacterium
CTCCCTGATCGCGCGCCTGAGCGTCTCTTCGGGAACAGTTTCTCCTTCGAGGAAGCTGACCATGATTTCCTCGTCGAAATCCGCCAGGGTTTCTACGAGGATTTCTCTTGCGAACCTGGCTTCTTCAAGGAGTTCCGGTGGGATATCGACAATTTTAGGTTGAGAACCAAGTTCGTCATGATAGACTGCCGCCTTGAATTTCACCAAGTCTACAATGCCGATAAAGCTGTCCTCCACACCTATGGGCATTTGAATCGGCACAGCCCTCGCGCCGAGTTTTTCCCTCATTTGGGAGACGACTGAGGCGAAATCAGCTCCTACCCGGTCCATCTTGTTTACGAAGGCGATCCTGGGGACACGGTACTTGTCGGCCTGCCTCCAGACCGTCTCGGATTGCGGCTCTACGCCACCGACAGCACAAAACACCGCAACAGCTCCATCCAGGACCCTCATGGAACGCTCCACTTCTACAGTAAAATCCACGTGGCCGGGTGTATCAATAATATTTATCTGATGATCCCGCCAAAAACATGTCGTAGCCGCCGAGGTTATGGTGATGCCCCGTTCGCGCTCCTGTTCCATCCAGTCCATGGTGGCTGCGCCTTCGTGGACTTCGCCCATCTTATGCTTTCTGCCCGTGTAAAACAGGATCCGCTCAGTAGTCGTAGTCTTCCCGGCGTCGATGTGCGCAGCGATGCCTATGTTTCGTATATCTTTCAAATTATATTCCGACACTTCAAATCACCACCTCGCCAAGAGACTTCCTTAAAAAGGTGTCTCCGGCACATCCTTGCAAGCCAAATCACCAGCGATAATGCGCAAAGGCCCTGTTAGCCTCAGCCATACGGTGAGTATCTTCCTTTTTCTTGATGGTGCTTCCTTCACCCTTGTAGGCGTCGGCAAACTCCCTCGCAAGCCTTTCGATCATCGGCATGCCCGACCTTCCTCGAGCGTACTGCAGAATCCATCTGGTGGCCAAAGCCTGGGCTCTTTCCGGCTGCACTTCTACCGGGACCTGGTACGTGGCCCCGCCTACACGCCTCGGCCTTACTTCTACCACCGGCCGTGCGTTTTCCATGGCTTTCTCAAATACGCCCATGGGGTCGGTATTCAGTCGTTTTGCCGCCGTTTCGAGCGCTTCATACATAATACGCTCCGCAAGGCTCTTCTTCCCGTTTTTCATAATGGAATTGATAAACTTGGCTACTTCGGTACTGCCATATTTCGGATCGGGCTGAACCTCTTTTTCCCGAACATGTCCTTTCCTCGGCATTTACTCCGGATCCTCCTTCGGTTATTTGGGACGTCTTGCGCCGTATTTCGAACGGCTCTGCCGCCTGCCCTCGACGCCACCGCAGTCTAGAGTTCCCCTGACAATGTGATAACGGACGCCGGGCAAGTCCTTGACACGACCTCCCCTGACGAGTACCACCGAGTGCTCCTGCAGATTATGTCCCACACCAGGGATGTATGAAGTCACTTCGATTCCGTTGGTCAGGCGCACCCTGGCCACCTTTCTCAATGCCGAGTTCGGTTTCTTCGGGGTTACGGTGTAAACCCTGGTGCACACGCCCCGCTTCATGGGATTACGCTGAAGGGCAGGCGCACTGGAACGTTCCTTCTTCTCGTAACGGCCCTTCCTTATAAGCTGATTGATTGTCGGCACACAACTCCCTCCTTCGGGAAATATCAGATTTTTATTCCTGGCTTTCTCTTTCTTCGTTTTCTGTCCCTATACCTGCAGCAGATGCGGGTCGTTCGATGCAGCAGGCCCGCCCTAGCATCTCGCTTGATTCGACCCACTCGACCGGGATACCCTCCGCCATCGCTTCGCGTTCAAGGGGCGCTGTCAACGACGGGTCGGCGTCTTTTGCAAGAAAAACTTTTTTCACCCGGCCTCTTTTAAGCGCTCTGCAAAGCCTTTTCGCACCTACCAGCCTGGAGCTCACAGCCAGCTCGTTCAAGGGCACACTTATCCCCCCTTGAAGGACACCGGGA
>DSCZ01000126.1 GCA_011048855.1 Desulfobacteraceae bacterium
CAATATTTACAGTCCCCCGGATCTGCGCAGGTGGAAGGAGTTGATCGAGAATCTGCGCAATCCTTCTATCTGTATAACGGTCGCGATGTGCGGAAAATATACGGAACTCGAGGATTCTTATGCGTCGATCATCGAGGCGCTGAACCATTGTTCCGCTCACTTGCGCTGCAGGGTTGAGTTGAAATGGATTGAAACCAGCGAATTGAACGATTTTTCGTGCCTGGAGGGTGTTGACGGCATCATCGTTCCGGGTGGATTCGGAAGCAGGGGGGCTGAAGGAAAAATCCAGGCCATCCGGGTCGCAAGGGAGCAAGGCATCCCGTTTCTGGGTTTATGTCTCGGCCTTCAACTCGCGGTGATTGAATTCGCCCGGAACGTCTGTGGCCTGGAAAAGGCCGATTCGACCGAGATGAACGCGGATACGCCGGACCCGGTCATAGATATCCTGCCGGAACAAAAGGAGATCACCGAAAAGGGCGGGACGATGAGGCTGGGAGCCTATCCCGCTCTGCTCGAGGAATCGAGCGTTGTCCGCGCTCTGTATGGTTCGGACGAGGTATCCGAACGTCACCGCCATCGCTATGAAGTGAACCCGCTTTACCACGAGGTTCTGCGCCGGAACGGCATGGTCCTGAGCGGCCTGTCTCCGGACGGCAAGCTGGTGGAATTCATCGAACTGCCTTCCCACAGGTTTTTCGTCGCAACACAGGCACACCCCGAGCTCAAATCGCGCATGGAAAAGCCCGCCCCGCTTTTTTACGGGTTTGTCAAGGCTTGTCTAGCCTGCCGCGTCATTGACAGGCCCGCTGAGAGTATTTGATAGACATCCACGGTAAATTGATCAGAGTATGGAGAGTCACCCCCTGTGTAAAATTCGTGCGGAAGCTCGGAGGCTCAGCGACATGAGCGATGTTATAGATTTGAGACGGAGACGCATCGCCAGGGGGGCGGAGAGGGCGTTCCGCAATTGGCGGAAGCGTTTCAACGAAGAATTCGCCGTAGATACTACATTTGAAGGCATTTCAATACATACATTGGCGTTCCTCGCCCTCGGGAAGGAGGACGCGGCATTTTATTTCTATGACTTGATCATGAATGTACGGGGTATGGGTTCGGGTTTCGAGTTCAACATGTTGAAACCGGCCCAAAAGATGCTTGTGACCGATCAATATCTGTTTTTGCTCGATCAAGCCCGCTACGCATGCATGCAGCGCATCGGATGGCTTCAGAGCCGACCGGGCGAGGAATTTACAATTGTCGAACTCATAGAAAATTTTGACGTTGTTGCCCCTTCACTACAGGCCGATATTCCGGTACTTGCCGCCTCCCACCCCCGTTACGATGAATTTGCCGCATTGAGGACAATTGAAAAGGAATCGTTCATTCGAGGGCTCATTCCAGCCGCTCTCGATGAAATCGAACGTTATTCCTCCACGCGGTAAACCTTGTCGTTTTCCCTGACCCTCTCGTTTGTCTTTATCCCTACCAGGTCTCCGGTCTTCGCTTCTTCGACAGGGTTGTTGTCGATTTCCATGCTGGTGACTTTTTGTGTGAAATCGGTTGTATGCCCCTGAAACCTTAATGTGTCGCCACTTTTTATCGGGGCCTGTATTTCAAGGGCCGCCACGCTCGGCTTGGCAAAAAATTTTACGACTACTGCAACCTGTTCTTCGGCCATTG
Organism: Desulfobacteraceae bacterium; assembly: GCA_011048855.1. The sequence goes on from DSCZ01000126.1 coordinate 1,681, forward strand.
AAAATCCTCCTTTTTTCTGTGGTTCGGTAAAGTCCGGGTGCTTTGCACGCTTCTTCAGAGTTTTTCCGAAACCGTATTCTTTACGGCTTCTTATTTGAATTCAACGTCTCTGGGATTTAGGCCAGGCAATGCATTCTCCCCCTTACATTTCACGGTGATGAATGAAAGTAATGATCACTTACTTGATATCTCTGTTCAGCAATAAAGTCAAGTTTGACGTCATTTGTAGTAGCGACGTCCCCGTCGCGAAATCCTTATCCATCGGCGTCGGTATCGGCTGTCTTCCATGCAGTGCCTTCCGTTTCCGGCCGAGCC
>DSCZ01000204.1 GCA_011048855.1 Desulfobacteraceae bacterium
ACCCCGGGCTTGTCCCCGGCGGAAACGCGGCTTCAAACATGCCTGACACACCCATGTCCCTCGCAATGAAATAGGAAACCAGGTCGGCCGGGACTGCACGCCATTTGTGGTAATGATAAGCATCTCTCGAAAAAGGTTTTTCCCGGTAAATCATCCGGGTGGTGTTGTAAATGGGGGCGGAGGTGAATCTCTCGACACGGATCACGACCGGAAGTGCATGGGTTCCTGCCGAAATGACCGGCTCATATTCGAGGGTGTAATGTTCGATTTTCAGGCTGGGTTTATTGAATTTCACGCAGCCGGCGGCCGTCAAGGCTATGAGCCCCGCGAGCAGAAATGGTATTTTCAGCATTAGCATGTGTTTCATTGGATTTCTCGTGTTAAGCGTTATCCGGAATGATGTCAGTGCCCGGGTTCCGGGAACCTCGGTGGAGGCGGATCACCGAAAATCATCAAAGATGGTTGTTCGGCCAGCTGCTCCGTAAATCGCTTGAGATCGTCGGTGGCTTTTTCCAGGTTTTGAGCCGCGGACGAGAGCTGGCGGGTTAATGTTGAAACCGACCCGTGGGTTTCGCCTGTCAAGTCGCTCAACTCTTTTACCAGCCGGCCGGCTGCACCGACCGCACGGGCCATCTCGGTGAGCGACTGATGGAGCGGTTCTTCACTTTTGTCGACGAGCCCTTCGATGCGCGCGACAACTCTGTTCAAACTTTCCATTCCCGCGGCCGCGCTTCCCAGGGTTGACTCAAGGCTTCGGGCAACCTGCTCGACCGACGATATCAGGGCTTCGAGGTTCCCCGTGTCAGCCATATTTTCCCATGATGCGGCAGCGTTTTTAATGCCGTCGCTAACCCCTTTGATGTCGGCTTCAGCCATGATCCGGTTGGCGCCGTCAAGGGTCGTTTTTATTCTTTGGTTGATATCTTCCACGTCCAGAGCACGAACCTTGTCGATCACATCGTCCAGGCCCCTCAACAGCTCGCTTATTTCAGACGGGCGGGAAGGAATCACGGGAAATTCGGTGGGAAAGCTCAGTTCCGGAGCGATGCGCGGCTCGTCGGGGCGTCTGCGATCGATTTCAACGAACACGCTGCCGGTGATTCCAACAGGTTTCAACCGGCAGACCATGCCGCTGCCCAGTTTCTGGCCTGATTCTATCTTGAGCACCACTTCTATCAATTCAGAATCCGGTGCCACGTCAATCCGCCCGACACGTCCGATGGAAACACCTCGGTACTTGACCGGGCTGTCCTTGCTCAGCCCCTGCACGGATTCGTCGAAATAGGTCACGTAATACGCACCTTCCTGCAGAAAACGACTCATGCCGAGCCACATAACTGCTGCCAGCGCGATCAATAAACCGGCGGCTACAAAGATTCCGACCATCATTTTGCTTCGCTGGGATGCCACTATCCGCTTTCCTCCGGCAGCCCGGCGGTCGCCGGCAAACGGTTGAAGAATTTCCTTACGGTTTCGTTTGTGCTGTGGTCTCGTAAATTCCGGGGGTCGCCTTCTGCGATGATTCCCTTTGTTTCCGGATCGAGCATAACAACTCTGTGTGCAACGGTGAAAATGCTTTGAAGCTCATGAGTTACGATCACCATCGTGGTTCCAAGACTCCGGTTCAGGTGCAGGATCAGGTTGTCGAGATCGGCCGAGGTTATGGGGTCGAGGCCTGCGGACGGTTCATCGAAGAATAGAATCCTGGGATTGAGCGCCATCGCCCGGGCCAGGCCCGCCCTCTTTTTCATCCCCCCGCTCAATTCGGAGGGTAGATGGTTTCCGAACCCTTCCAGGTTCACCAGGTTGAGCTTCATTTCAACGATGGAATCGATGAGCCTCGGAGGGAGCGTGGTGAACTCGCTGAGCGGCAGCGCAATGTTTTCCGCCACCGTCATTGAACCCAGCAGCCCGCCCGCCTGGAAAAGAACTCCGATTTTCCGCAGGAAACGCTTGAATCGTTTTTCATCCACCCGCCATATATCGTCCCCATC
>DSCZ01000486.1 GCA_011048855.1 Desulfobacteraceae bacterium
AACATGGGGCAATCACCGTGCCATCGTCGAAATGGCTGAAAAAATAGTAAAGAGAGAGGGCTTTGGTGAAGTCCTGGCCGACGGAGTGTCAGCGGCGGCTAAGAAAATAGGCAAATCCGCCGAGCAGTACGCTGTCCATGTTGGCGGACAGGAGCCCGGCATGCACGACCCCAAAGCCAGCTTTTTTGGAGAGCGCATGACGATGGCGATGTACCATATGGATGCGACACCCGGGCGACATACGACCGGTTTTGGGCCGAGCCAATTCATTGAATTCGCCAGCTCCGCGGCCGGGCTTTGTATGCATGGCAGCCTGGCCGGTAATCCCGACTACTTTGTTACGGGGTTTTTAAAAGCAGTAACCGGATGGGACAGGACTGCTGAAGAAATAAGAGAATGCGGAGAACGGATCGCTGTGCTGCGGCACGTTTTTTGCCTGAGGGAAAGTGATAATCCTCTCAAGCGGTTTGTGCACCCGCGTGTACCAGGTATTCCGCCACACTCAGAAGGGCCTCTCGCGGGTGTTACCAGGGACTATATGGAACAGGCATACTGGAATCTTGGTGCGCTCGATTGGGACCGTTTTTCTACCAAGCCAAGCAAGGAAAGGCTGCAAGCTCTTGGCCTGGAAGACGTCATGGAAGATTTGTATCCTGAAGAAAAACAGGGAACAACGCTAGGATAAAGAGTGGCGACCCCAGGGGGATTTGAACCCCCGATCTCCACCGTGACAGGGTGGCATGTTAGACCGCTACACCATGGGGCCTTGAGCAAGCACCGGACAGCATGTAATAATGCTTCTCCGGATACTGACTAAAGTCTAGCAAACGGAATCAATGCTGTCAAGCTAAACGATTCAGGCTACTATTTTGCATTTGGTGGAAACAGTAGGTAATTGACAATACGAGTCCTTCCGTGGTTCGACAAGCTCACCATGAGCGGAAGGACTCGTAATTACGTAGTTCGGAGTTGCCCGATTTTACCCCTTTGGATAACGAGGGAATCAACCAAAAGCAAACAGAACCCGATTCAGCGGGCAGGCGGGGTTTCCCGTGCTGCGTTGTGGAAATAACATAATCATGTTGTGACCACATACGGTTTATGGTATAATTGTTTTAAATTTGTCTAAGGACTTGGAAGAAGTGGCAAAAAAGCAGGAAGAGAAAACAGCCGTAATCGATGCCAGAGTTGAGAGTTACGAACTCGTCTATATTGTTAAACCCGAATTGTCCGATGAACAGTTGGAAGCGAAAATAGAAACCATCAACCAGTTCATTACCTCACATGATGGTGTCATCGAAGATGTTCAAAAATGGGGAAAAAGAAAACTGGCCTATCCCATCAAGCATGCGATGGAAGGTAATTATGTCCTGATACGTTTCAAGATTGGGACATTAACCTGCAAGGAACTGGAAACAAGCTTAAAAATCTCCGAAGATATTCTCCGTCACCTGCTCATTAAAACAAGCAAGTAGTGGCCGAATAACGGCAAGAAGCCAAGCGGGGAGGTATCATTGCGATGCCGAGTTTGAACAAGGTGACCATCATTGGGAACACAGGCCAGGAACCAGAGATGAGGTTTACTCCCGCAGGAAAACCGGTCACCTCTTTTTCCGTGGCAACCAACTGGGTTTATACATCACCTGAAGGAGAACGAAAACAGGAAACAGAATGGTTCAATGTCGTAGCCTGGAACCGGCTTGCTGAACAGTGCAATCAATTTCTATCAAAAGGCAAGCTGGTTTATGTTGAGGGCCGATTTCGCACCAGGAGCTGGGAAGGACAAGACGGCCAGAACCATACGAAAACCGAGGTAATCGCCAACCGCGTCGTGTTTCTCGACAGAAAAGGCGGAAGTGGTGTCGGGGATGAGCGAGTGGATGACGGAGGTATGGCAGACCTCGATCCGGAAGACCTTCCATTCTAACGTAGACGAACTATTTCGAATTAGTATATAGAGGCTAGAAT
>DSCZ01000084.1 GCA_011048855.1 Desulfobacteraceae bacterium
CACCAACACTTACGCTCCCCACAACGACTGTTTACTCCTTGCTTAGCAGAGGGCAATATGATACATGCCAAAAAAGAAGCTTGATGAGCTCGTAAGAAGTCACAAAAGAGACGGCTATGTAAAAAGTAGCATGTCTGCCTTATCGGCGTCGGGGTCGGGATCGGTATCGGGGTCGAAAAGGCCGCCGATCAACGTCTGATACCGATACCGATGCCGATAGCGACCCCGACCCCGAGGGACATGATTATTTTGACTTCTTACGAAACCATCAAGCTTGATTGAATCTTAAAAAACTGGACGGAAGTTTATCCCGGATTTATTCGGGGCCGGAATAACAACCGGGCGACTTCCCAGGACGCCGTCAAGGATGAAATGAAAAATTCCACCACCAAGCTCCGTCTGCCTTTGGCAAAAGACGGAATTCCGTTCATAATGCTCGGGATCGGGGTAACGCTTATGCTGTGGGTTTTAGGGTTCGCAGCGCTGGCTTATCCTTTCGCTTTGGTTACCGTTTTCGTGCTTTTTTTCTTCAGGGATCCCGAGCGCACTCCTCCTCCGGGGAATCGAAACGTCCTGAGCCCCGCCGACGGCAAAATCCTTGAAGTGAAAAAAATCGATGCGGGTGACAGCCCGCTGGGAGAGCCGGCGGTCAAGGTCAGCATCTTCATGTCGATCTTCAACGTTCATGTCAACAGAATTCCGGCAAACGGGGTGGTCGAAAAAATTGAATACCACCAGGGCAAATTCTTCTCGGCGAATCTGGATAAGGCTTCTTTGGAAAATGAACGCAACACGGTCGCACTGCGTACAAATGATTCTAAAAAGATCGTGGTTACACAGATCGCCGGTTTAATCGCCCGCCGGATAGTGTGCTGGGTGTCGGAAGGAGACAGCGTGACAGCGGGCGGGCGGTTCGGACTTATCAGGTTCGGTTCCCGCCTGGAGTTGCTCCTTCCCCTGGAAAGCTCCGTGACGGTCGAAAAGGGCGATCGGGCCCGTGCAGGGGTCACGGTGATAGCCCGGCTTTGATGAATAACCTGTTTCCATGTTTCCCGGAATCAGAGTTCTTGATATTGATATGAGGATAACCGGTGGAACCGGCAGAGGCCGGAAGCTTGCGCAGCTTAAAGGACAGGGTATACGGCCGACGTCGGATAGAGTCCGTGAAGCCGTATTCAACATGCTTGGACAGGACCTTACAGGCTGGATTGTCCTTGATCTTTTCGCAGGCACGGGGGCCTTCGGCATCGATGCGATCAGCCGGGGGGCGTCACAGGCGGTTTTCGTCGATCATTCGACACAGGCGATCGAACTGATCAAACGCAACCTTTTTCTCTGTGGCTTTGAACAGAAAGCCTTGGTGGTCAAGGCTGACCTTGCCGCCGATATGGATCTCGGAAAACATTCTGCACTGCCCCGTTTTTTCGATGCAGCATTCATGGATCCGCCTTACCGCAGCGGGCTTATACCGCGTACATGCCGCCTTTTGACCACCGGGGGCGTGCTGAAGCCCAAAGCCGTTGTCATCGCGGAGACTGCCAAAAATGAGTCCCTCCCCGATGTTATCGAAGGGCTCACCGCGGCGCAGGAAAAAACATATGGGGATACAAAAATTTCAATTTTTTTCTACGAGGACGAATAATGAGAGAAGACACGGCCATTTACCCTGGGACCTTCGACCCTATCACCAACGGACACCTGAGCATCATCAACCGCAGCCTCAAAATATTTGACAGGCTCATTGTAGCGATACTCAACAACCCCCATAAAATACCCTTGTTCAGTCTCGATGAACGTCTCTGCATGATAAAAGACGTGCTTCACAGCGAAGAACGCGTAGAGGTGGATGCATTCGACGGCCTGCTGGTGGATTATGCGGTGAGTAAAAACGTGACCGTGGTTTTGCGGGGGATGCGGGCACTGTCGGACTTTGAAACTGAATTTCAGATGGCGTTGATGAATAAGAA
>DSCZ01000270.1 GCA_011048855.1 Desulfobacteraceae bacterium
ACTCACGGCCGACCTCGGGGTTCATGACACAGGTGGATTCCTGAAGAGCGAGCGCCTGCTCGATACAGCCTTTGCAACACCCGATGCAAGGCCTGATCGCCGAAAGCTCACCGGCCATAGCCTTCCGGGCGAGATCCGGGTCCGCCAGGTGGGCGCGGCCCATTGCAACCATGTCGGCCCTGCCTTCCTTGACAATACGGTCCGCCATCTCCGGATTTTTTATGCGGCCGACGGCGATCACCGCTATTGATACGGTCCTCTTCACCTCTTCGGCCAGGTGCACAAAACACCCCTGGGGGATATACATCGACGGGATGGTGACCGGAGAGGAACCATAGATGCCGGCGGATACATGCAGCCAGTCGGCGCCCCTGTCCTGAAGAACCGGCGCCAGCCTGCATGCGTCATCGATTCCCCAGCCGACGCCGACGCAGTCATCCCCGTTGATCCTGACGCCGACCGGGAAATCCCCACCGGCCTTGGCCTTGATGTCTTCCAGGATCTCCAGTAAAAACCGGATACGGTTCTCAAAGGACCCACCGTAGGCATCGGATCGATGGTTTGAATGCTCTGCGAGGAATTCTGAAATAAGGTAACCGTGGGCCGCATGGATCTCCACGAAATCGAAACCGGCCTCGCGGCATCTCCGGGCCGCATCACCGTGGGCCGAGACCATTTTCCTGATCTCTTCCGGTGCAAGCTCGCGGGGGACACCCTTTATTACAGCCAGTGCCGGAATTGCCGACGGAGCGACCCTGTGTCCATGGTAAGCCTGACGGCCGCCGTGAAGAAGCTGCATCCCGAAACGGGCTCCGGCTCCCCGAACTATTTCGGTCATCTTCTTCAAAGGGCCTATAAACCTGTCGTCCCATATAGGAGGCATTTTGGGAAGATCAAGCCCCGAAGGATGAACTGCACCTCCGCCCACGACGATCATGCCGGTACCGCCCCGTGCCCGGGCGGCAAGGTACTCCCAGTGCTGCTCGGTGACAAAGCCTTCTTCGTCCACGCCGAAATTTACGCTCATGGGTGGCATCACGAGTCGATTTTTCACGAGCATGCCCCCGATGGTTATCGGGTTGAATAGGTGCCTGAGCGCCGCGACAGTAATCACCCCCCATCAAATGACAGCCGGCTTAGGAGTTACTCAAGAATAAATGCCTATGGCATCTTACCAATCCGCGATTCGACAAAGATAGATGGAGGGGTCGGTCAGGTCAAGAAGAATGGTGGTGTGCGACAAAAATAGCTTCTCATTCTTTTTCTTTTTTGAAATTTGGAAAATTTTCGGTATAAGATTTGCTGGCATTTCAATAATGACGATTCCGAAAAAATTCAAACTCCGCCCTTTTTCGTCGTTTCGACTTCGCATAAAACGAGGTTAAAACTACTGACGTAATAATTTAAAATAAACAGGAGATGAATCATGGACAAAAAGTTATGGGAGCCTTCCGAGGAAAGAATCAAGAAAACTGAGATGTACAGGTTCATGAATTTCGTCAATAACAAACACAACCGGGATTTTTCGGATTATGAATCCCTTTACCGCTGGTCGATTGAAAACATCCCGGACTTCTGGGCAGCGATATGGGAATTCGCCGATATCAAGGCATCCGTACCTTACCGGGAAGTCGTGGACGATCCATCCAAAATGCCGGGAGCCAGGTGGTTTTCAGGCGCCCGCCTGAGTTTTGCGGAAAATCTCTTGAGATTCCGCGATGATCATACCGCAATCATTTTCCAGGGCGAAGACAGTGAAACCAGGCAAATGAGCTACGCGGAGCTTTATGAAGAGGTGGCCAGGGTCGCCCTGACCCTCAGAGAAATGGGAATTAAGGCCAGCGACAGGGTGGTGGGTTTCATGCCCAACATGCCGGAGACCATCGTGGCCATGCTTGCCGCCACGAGCTGCGGCGCAACATGGTCCTCTTGTTCACCTGATTTCGGCATAAAGGGAGTGCTCG
>DSCZ01000562.1 GCA_011048855.1 Desulfobacteraceae bacterium
CCGTTGCTCATGGATCTGGTCAATGCGGCGATGGTACTCATCCTGTGAAAGGTCCATGACCCGGATGCCCCAGGCACCCAGGCCGGACCAGTAGACGGAACTGGGCAGGCGTTTCAGGTTCCCGCGAGCTGTTTTGCCGAAAACACCGGCCTGGTCGTCGGAGGCCAGCAAAGGCGTGATCAAGGCCCGTTCAGTTTTGTCCGCCTGCTGCGCGAAGGATGACGAGGGTGTTTTTTTGTCTTCCAGTGTCTTGTAGATCCAGGGCACGAAGAGCATGTATCGCAGTCGGGTCTGGATGGTGCTCGTGCCGGGAAAGAGCTGGTCGGCGAAACTGTCCCGAATCGAACCCAGCCCCAGCTCGTCGCGGGTATCTCGTTCCTGGAACAGGGAAAGGATGCGTAAGGTTCGTTCTCGTGCGGCAGGGTCGTGGTCGATCCAGGCGAGGGTGGAGGGCATGATTCCGTCAGTTACTCAAAAATGCGTTGAAAAGTTTATTGACATAATGATCCCTGTCATCAGTCATAAAAAGAACATGCGCTTTTTCCAGTTCATCTTTCGTTTTATCCCACTTAAGTTGCGGAAATTTGGTCCATGAAAGAACAAAGCTGTTCAGTATCACATCCGGATCGTTCAATCTTTGTTCAATGGCCTTGATGCGTATGTGAAACTTGACCTTGTCGCTGCCAGGTCCTTCGTGCAGCAGGCCATGCGGTTCGATGAAGGAGACATACTGTTTGCCACCCATGAGTACCCATAAGATGAAGTCAGGGTGAAAATTCCCAGCCTCGAAAAATCCGACTCCTTTTCCCCGGCTCAAATTTCTGAGCAGAAAGATTTCTTTTCCTTCCTGCTTGAGGTTGCCTTGATTGCCGTCACACCACTCTTTGAGGTCTGAAACGAACTGGAATTCGCTTTCATTGAGGGAGACCGGCAGAACTGATATTTTCCCGCCCTTGCGAACGTGAAACAGGGGCTGGAACAAATGATTGCCAAACTTGCAGGCCTTCAGATCTCCGTTGGACAACAGGCAATCCCTATTTTTCGCCAATTCCTGCTTGATCTGTTCAATTGCCTGGATAACATGGGAATCGTCACCATCGACAATAAGTTGATAGATGTCCTCCTGTGGAATATTCTCGTCCGTGGGGGTCAACTCTCGCAGTTCCAACCGTGGTTCAATATACTCTCGTTTTCTGTAATTGTAGTATTTATCGACATATCCCTTCAGCAACTCAATGGCGACTTCTTCCAGAAACAAGAAATCGCTATAAGTTGTCGGCGTCATACGTGATGGAGGAAGATACAAAGTGTACCAGGTCGGGTCGGAAAGGGCTTTCTGAATTCCCTCCTTGGAAATGTTCAAATTGTGCCATGCGCGATCACGCTTGTAGTGTTCCAGCTCGAGATACAATCTGTCGTAGTCAAGTAATGAAAGTTGCTGCGCCCTGAAACTCACGGTTTTCTTCTGGGCTGTCACGGTGTGACCACGGGACTGCATGGCCTGGATATGAAGGTACTTGTCAACGACAACAGTATTCTTTGTCAGGTAATCTGGAATATCCCCGACAGATGGCACGGCGGCGTCTCTCTTGAAATCGTACTCCTTGCCGTCATCGGCTTTACGTTTGGGTCGCAGCATCTTCAACCGCTTGCCAAAGTCATAGGTGACGTTGAGCGGGACGGTGATGATCTTGCGCCGTTCATTGCCGGGAAGCCCCTCATCCTTGAGAAACTGGCGGAACTTGTCCATGAAGTCGGCTTCGATGCCGAAAATATTCAAGGTTTCCAGCTCTTCGATGAATGGCGGGCAGGAGGGGGCGTGGGAATGTCCGCTGCGTTTCAAGCTCCAATTGTATCCCTTCAGGCGCACCCCGCGACCAAACAATTGGATGATCTGAGCGCCCTCGCTTTTCCCGACGTGCATCAGCCCCATGGTGCTGACCCGCCAGCAGTC
>DSCZ01000498.1 GCA_011048855.1 Desulfobacteraceae bacterium
AATTGGAATCGCCGCTTCCAGATTGGTGGAGAAATACAACCGCCCCACCGCACTTCTTTCAATAGAAGGCGACACCGCGTACGGCTCGGCAAGAAGCGTCCCCGGTTTCGACCTTCATGACGCGTTCTGTCGGTTCGGGCATCTGCTGAACGGGTTCGGAGGCCACGCGATGGCAGCCGGATTCTCCCTCCAAACAGGCAGAATAAAAGCAGTCGAAGAAGCTTTTGAAACGATAGCTTTCGAAACCATGGAATCCCGGCCTCCACCACCGGAGTTGTTGATAGACGCCGAGCTGGAACTCAATCGCGTTGACGACGGGCTTGTCGACGATCTCAGCAGGCTCGCACCTTACGGTGAAGGCAACCAGGAGCCCAGGTTCATCGCCAGGGGGCTCAGGGTCGTCTCTCCCAGAGTGGTCGGCCGGGATCATCTCAAGATGGAATTGGCGGACGGCAACGATGTCAAGGAAGCCATCGGCTTTGGAATGGCCGGAGAAAAACCCGTAGAAGGCGGGTTCGTGGATGTCGTGTTCACCCCGGAGATCAACTCCTGGCAGGGGATTTCACGTGTTCAGCTCCGGATGGCGGACATACGTCCATCAGCTCGGTAGGCGGTCATTCGGCGAAGCATGCAGCCGCCTGCTCTATATCCTCCGGACAGAAGACGAAAAGCGCATTACGCTGCCGCTCAATCGCGGAACCGTATACGTAGTTGATGTTTATTCCCTTCTCCGCGAAAGTCCGGGCCATGCGCGACAGGGTGCCCGGGGAATTTTCGATTTCGAGGGCGATCACCGGCATGATGTCAAACACGTAACCTTCCCTGGATAAAAGGTTCATCGCCTTGTCTGTGTTGTCCACCAGGAGGCGTATCAGGGCATAGTCCGCGGAATCCTTCTGCATCGAGCCATAGCTGGCCGCAGGCGCGATGCGCTTGAGGCTTTTGCCCCGGGCCTTGAACAACCCCTGAACGTATTCGGAGGCATCCTGGATTGTAAGTGCGTCTATATTGACTCCGGCGCCCGCCAGCAAATCGGCTAGCGTGGCCAGCTCTCCGGGCACATTACGAAGAAAAAGAGAAATTTCCGTCCGTACCATAATGGCTTTCGCACCTCCTGAACAAACCGTTGAACCACGATACCCCTGACACTTATTACAAGGCTACCTGATCACAGCATCTTCCCCGGGGAGAAGCAGTTCCGCGGCCGATTCCCGCACCGGATTATAATCTTTGAAATACTGAAGGAATGCGGAATCGGTCGATAACACCAGCGATGAATTTTCATCCATCGTTTGCTTGTATATTTCAAGCGTTTTTATGAAGCTGTAGAATTCCGGATCCTTCCCGAAAGCCTTGGCGTAAATGCGTGCGGCCTCACCGTCCGCCTTACCCTTGATCTCTTCCGCCTGCCGGTAGGCCTGGGAGTCGATTTCCTTGAGATCCCTGTTCATGTTCCCTTCGATCTTGCGCGCCTCACCCCGACCCTCGGAACGGAACTTCTCGGCCATCTGCTTGCGCTCGGCGATCATTCGGTCGTATACGGACCTTCTGACGTCCTCCACGTAATTGAGCTGCTTGATTTTCACATCCACCAAATGGATGCCGAACTCGTTCAACTTCGGCTGGGCCTCGTCCAGTACGCCTTTCATTATCTGCTGCCGTCCGAGCGTTATGTCAGAAACGGCCCTCAAATCCTGGGGATCCATGCCGATCTCGAAAGTGTCGAGGGTTCGGTTCGTGGACCTCACCGTTTCGATGAGCGGAAACGAAGTTACGAAGTTCCTGACCGCCGCCTCCAGGATGTCATCCAGCCTGCTCAGCGCTCCGGTGACATTGTTGACCGTCTGGAAAAAGAGCAGCGAATCGGAAATCCTCCACCTCGCAAAAGTATCGACCCAGATGAAAGTTTTGTCCAGGGTGGGTATCTGGCCCGGATCGCCGTCCCAC
>DSCZ01000089.1 GCA_011048855.1 Desulfobacteraceae bacterium
AACCAGGCGGGGCTGCCCCACAGGGTGCTGAACGCAAGGCAGGATAAGGAAGAGGCGGATATTATTTCAGAAGCCGGCCGGCCGGGGCATATCACGGTGGCCACCAATATGGCCGGCAGGGGAACGGATATAGCCCTGGGACCCGGAGTTGCCGAAATGGGAGGGCTTTATGTGATTGCCACAGAACGTCATGACTCCGGGCGGATAGACCGCCAGCTTTTCGGTCGGTGCGGGAGACAGGGCGACCCGGGCACCGGTGAAGCCATGGTGTCCCTGGAGGACGAGCTGGTGACTACCTATTCGGGCAGGTTTTCCCAATGGTTTGGATCCGTGGGGGTGTTGGTGCTGGGAAGATTCATGGGCGGATGGGCCGAAGTCTTCCTTTTCAGGAAAGGTCAGCGTACCGCCGAGCGGCTCCATGCCAGGACCCGCCGCGATTTATTGAAAATGGATGAGCACATGAGTGATTTTCTGGCGTTTTCGGGACGAACGGAGTGAAATTTGATGAGTTCGTAAAACGTAGCATATCTGCCTTATCGGCGTCGGGGTCGGAATCGGTATCGGGGTCGAAAAGCTCGCCGGTCAACGTCCGATACCGACCCCGACGCCGACAGCGACCCCGAGGGACATGGTGTATTTTTGATTTGTTACGGTTTTATCAAATTTGATGACACCGTAAAAAGTACCATCCCTGGCTTATCGGCGTCGGGGTCGGGATCGGTATCGGGGTCGAAAACCTCGCCAGTCAAATTCCGATACCGATGCCGATAGCGAACCCGACCCCGAAGGACATCGTTGTTTTGACTTGTTACGAGGCCGTCAAATTTGAAGTTACAGGAAATAAATGGGTTGGTGAAAATGATTCCAATGAAAAAGAAGGATAAAAAAGATGCGGTGCTGCCATGGGTCTTCCTGTTGCAGATCATGGCGCTATGTTTTGTGATTCCAACGGGACCCGTCGCCAGAGCTGAGACCGAAGGCTTCGACGGCCTGGTCGAACCGCGCCTGGTGGTGAAGCTCGGAAGTGCGGCTTTCGGAGTTATCGAAAAAATACACGTGGACCGCGGGGATAATGTCAAGGAAGGCCAGGTGCTTGCGACGCTTCAGTCAGGGGTTGAAAAAGCAACCATGGAACTTGCTAAAACCCAGGCCCAGTTTGAAGCCACCGTGCAGGCAAGGAAAGCTGAACTTGATTTTGCGGTTCGAAACCAGGAAAGGCGAAAGGAGCTTTTTGAAAAGAAAACCCTTCCCCTGCAGGATTGGGATGAAACAGAAACAAGACGGATCCTGGCCGAAATCAGCCTCAAGGAGGCCGTTGAAAAACAGCGTCTTGCCGAGATGGAATACCGCCGTGCCCTCGAAACTTACAGGCGGACCATCATAAAGAGCCCCCTGACCGGCGTGGTCGTCGAGCGCTTCATGCACCCCGGGGAGTATATTGAAAACCAACCCTTGATGACCCTGGCGCAGATCGATCCACTTTACGTGGAAGTGGTTATGACCGTGGCGAACCTGGGTATCGTGGAAGTAGGACAGAAAGCCACTATCCGGCCGGAATCTCCGGTCGGGGGCCTTTATGAAGCAGAGGTGATCGTAGTCGATCGGGTGCTGGATGGAGCAAGCGGGACGTTCGGAGTGCGCCTGGAGCTTCCAAATCCGGACTACCGGCTTCCACCCGGGTTGAAGTGCAAGGTGATGTTTCACAGATAGAGGCCCATCGAATCTCCTTCCACGGCCTTTTCTCACCTGGGGGTGAGTCGTTGTCAGCGAAGCTTATTTAACTGTATCCATCGTTGTCGTTGTCGTAATCGTTGTCGTAATCGGCTGTTTTTCATGCAGCGCTTTTTTCCGCCGGCTAATGGCTAAAAGCTAATCCCTAATGTTCTGTGGGAGCGGATTGTATCCGCGAAATCCTTATTGCCTGAAGTTGCGGACAACAATCGCAC
>DSCZ01000491.1 GCA_011048855.1 Desulfobacteraceae bacterium
GGATATGAAAGAGACGGCATCCCGTGGGCGGTGGACGGCCCTCCGGCTGACTTCACCCAGGAATTGCTCGAGCCTGATTTCGATCATTTCATGCCGCTTTCCGAGGCTGCGATGTCCCGGACTCCGTGTCTCGCGGAGGCCGGGATTGCAAGGCTCGTAAACGGTCCCGAAGCATTCACCCCGGATGGGAACTGCATAATGGGTCCGGCCGTTGAGCTTGACAATTATTTCGTCGCCGCCGGCTTCAATGCTTTTGGCATCGCCGCCGGAGGGGGAGCCGGTTTGATGCTCGCCGATTGGATAACCCGGGGGGAGCCGGGGCTGGATCTCTGGCCTCTCGATATCCGCAGATTCGGTGACTATCACCGCAGCATGCGTTACAACGTCACCCGTACGAGAGAGATATACGGTAAGCACTACACGATATCCTGGCCGTTTGAAGAGCACGAATCCGCTCGGGGTATCCGGCGAAGTCCGCTTGCGGGCCACCTGGAGCGAAGAGGTGCGGTGTTCGGTGCAAAATACGGATGGGAGAGGCCGTTGTGGTTCGCACCTTCGGGAGTCGAGGAAAAAGACGACTTGACGTTCGGCCTGCCGAACTGGTTTGAGCATGTGGGGAAGGAACACCGCGCGGTGCGGGAGAAAGTTGCCGTCATCGACCAGAGTTCATTCAACAAATTTGAGCTGGAAGGCCCAGGGGCGCTTTCATTGATAAACCGGATCGCCGCGAACCAGATGGACCGGCCACCGGGATCCGTGATTTATACCCAGCTGTGCAACGATCGGGGAGGTATCGAGGCGGACATAACTGTCTCCCGCATCTCGTTGGATCGTTTTTTCATCGTCAGTGGAACAGCCTTCGGCACCAGGGACCGCTCCTGGATATCCCGTAGCCTTCCTTCGGACGGATCGGTTCGACTTCACGACGTGACATCCGCCTATTCGGTCCTGAACGTATGCGGCCCGGAATCCCGAAGTCTTCTTGAACGTGCATCCTCCGCGGATTTAAGCAACGAAGCCTTTCCTTTTGCCTGCTGCAGTTCGATAATGGTTGGCTGCGCACCGGTCAGGTGTCTCAGGATCACCTATGTGGGGGAACTGGGCTATGAGCTCTACATTCCGACGGAATACGCCTGCCATGTCTACGAAACGCTGATCGAGGCCGGGGACGGCCGCGTGCAGGACGCCGGCTACCGGGTAATCGAATCCCTCCGGCTCGAAAAAGGCTACCGGTACTGGGGAAAAGAGCTTACCCCGGACTATACACCCTTCGATGCCGGGCTCGGATTCTGCGTTGCAATGGATAAATCGGAGTTCCGCGGGAAAAACGCACTTTCGGAGGTTTTCGAGCGGGGACCTCGATGGAAGCTCTGCTGCTTCACGCTCAACACCGAACAACCGATGCTGCTCCACGGCGGCGAAACGATCTGCCACGATGGAAATGTATGCGGAGTTGTCACAAGCGGCGGGTACGGCTACACGGTGGGCAGAACGATTGCATACGGTTATCTGTCGGTGGATAAAGCCGACCGCACCGAAGGATATGAAATAGAGGTTTTCAGGCGCGTGATACCGGCCGTCAGGCACAACCGTTCACTGTACGACCCCGGACGAACCAGGATACTCATGTAACACCCTGAACGCGCCTTGATTTTCGCCAGGGTGCAAATCTTCAAGATGGAGGATTCGGCGATCGATCTGGGTTTTTCCATATTGTTTCTGCTTTTCTCCGGAGCATATGTAGGGTGGAATATCGGCGCCAACGACACCGCCAACTGCATTGGCACGACTGTGGGCTGCGGCCTGTTGAATTTCCGGCGCGGAGTGGTTCTTGTGGGAATTTTCGCGTTCATGGGCTCTGTTTTCGGCGGGCACAGGGTAATGCATACTCTGGGGACGGGAATCGTGAAGACCGACCTGCCGA
>DSCZ01000040.1 GCA_011048855.1 Desulfobacteraceae bacterium
CTCATAAGGATTTTGATCTGCTCGAACTTTTTTCCCAGGATTTAACACAACGGTGTTGCAAGGTTTCCAGGAGCGTACTTTACGGGAACCCCACCTGAGAGGATTCTTTTCCTTAGCTTTCTGAATTGTCTGGTTCCGCTGTTCGAATAGTTTTACATCTTCACCATTCCGCTTTTGACTGGGTGTTCCTGGTACTGCTGGCTGTTTTTTTGCCTCTGATATCCATCTGGCTATTGTGCCTTTTGGGATTGATAACTGACGCCCTGCTTCCTCATAGGTGAGCCCTTGTTCGGTGATCAGCTTCGTTGCTTCACTTTTTAATTCTTCACTGTACAATCTTCTATTTTTCATTCTGTTCCCTCTCAACCATCTACTTTACCGAAACTTCTGTGTCTTTCATAGTCAGTATAGGTCAGTCCTTTTCTGTTGGGGCGGCAATATTCAGCAGACGCAGATATTCCGCGACCTGTTTTTCGTGTTCGCCACCGGCAGCAACCATGGCCTGGAGCCGCTCCAGTATGGTTTTCACAGCCTCGGCGTTACGTTTGTCCCGCCAGCTTCCTTCCTGTCCAGTTTTCTCCGGGTCTGGCCGGTATTCAAAAGTGACGACCAGCTCGCCAGTTTCGGTCAGGGTGACGGGATTTTCCGCATGCAGGATGAAGAAGCGCTTATTAGCTTCGGAGGCCTTGACGTTGCCGTGCTCGCCCTCGGTGGCCTCGACGACGCGAAAATGGACTTTGAGCGGAGAATCGTCCTCTGCTTCGATCGGGATACCGATCTGATTCTGCTGCCGCTGGGGGCGGATCTCTTGCGCCTGCCGCAAATCGAAAGTGAAGTTGGAAAAATACTCGGCGCTCTTGATGTAATACTGGTCGGCATTGGCCCAGTGCAACTTCACTTCCTCGCCGTTGTAGGGCACGGCAAAAGGGGCGGCCTTGCCGGATGTTTCCCGGGTGTAGTAGCGGCGGGAGATAAAGTCGCCGTCGTCGTAGTAGCGTTCAAAGAAACGATACAGGTGGTCATAAACATCGGCCTCGGCGCTGGCAGTGTCCTTGAGGGCATCCAGTGCGGCCTTGGCCTTTTTGACCGGCTCGGTCTCTTCCGGATTGGGAGCGCCGAAATCCTTGGCGGTCTGAATGGCCTTCTCATAGGCAGCCTGCAGCTCGGCCTTTCGGGCCTCGTCCACATCACCGAAGGCATCCGCCACGATTTTCAGCAGATCGGTGCCGATGAAGTCCTGAACTTCCTGGGCCTTGGCGTGCATAATGCGGTAAAAGCCGAAATCGAGGTCCGGCTGGTCGAGCTGGAACAGTTCGGAAAGCTTCTTCAAAAGGCGGCTGCGAAGTTGTTCGGCAGATGGCATGGTTATCTCCTGATTCCTTAAATCACGCTCCACCGGATGGTGAACACCGGCGTGACAGTTGTTTTCTGTTGCATACGTTTTTCGAGCGATTCCACGAGGCGGTCGCGCTTTTCAGCAATCTCATCCTCAATCTCGAAGATCCGCTCTCGTAAGGTGCGTTTCTTACGTTCAAGCTTCGCTATTTCTTCCTGCAGGCCGTGCTGCTCTTCCACGGTAGGGGCCTGACGGCTGCGCCGTTGCAGGTCGCGGATCTGGCGCTTGGTATCGTCCAATTCTTTTTGCGCCGCCATTTCCATGTCCTCGGCCCATTTATCAAGCTGGTCCCAGGCCTCGGAGAAGTGGCGGTTGTTCTGCTCTAAGTTTTTGGCGATCGTCGCTTGTACATGACGTTGTAAATCGGCCTCCAGCCTTTGCATCACCTGCTCATTGATTATTATCAATTCAGGCTGTCCCGTAACACAGTGAAAAAACGGGTAAAATTCTGATCTGATGGGGCTGAAGGGTTTGTAGTTTTCACCTGGCCAGGACAACCTGGCTTGCGTACAGTGCGTATACAGTAAC
>DSCZ01000551.1 GCA_011048855.1 Desulfobacteraceae bacterium
ACATATTATGGAATTCATACAGCGTGAATCCCACGAAGCATCGCGAATTCTCGCAGAGAAGCGCGGACCGTTTCCCAACATCGACAAAAGCGTTTTTTCGGGCCGGCCCGAATGCCGATACCGCAACGCTACCACCACGACCATCGCACCGACAGGCACACTCAGCATCATCGCCGACTGCTCGAGCGGCATCGAGCCGCTGTTCGCCCTTTCCTTCGTACGGCATGTGATGGATAACGACGAACTACCGGAGGTCAACGCGGTGTTCGAGCGGATTGCGAGGGAACGTGGGTTTTTCAACCGCGAAGTGATGGAAACAATCGCCCGAAGCGGAACCATAAGCCATATGGAGGAGATTCCCTCGGACGTACGGGAAATTTTCGTTACGGCCCACGATGTCACTCCTGAATGGCATGTCAAGATGCAGGCTGCGTTTCAAAAACACACAGACAACGCGGTTTCCAAAACCGTCAACCTTGCGCACGACGCCACTGTTGAAGACGTCAGAAAAGTCTACGACCTATCCTACCGCCTGGGATGCAAGGGCGTAACCATTTATCGGGACGGAAGCCGGGAAAGCCAGGTGCTGTCCTTAGGAGAGAAAAAAACACAAGAGGACGGCTTTCTTTC
Source organism: Desulfobacteraceae bacterium (assembly GCA_011048855.1). Next base: position 631 of record DSCZ01000551.1, read on the forward strand.
GGCGGTCAAGGAACGGCCGGAAACACTGATCGGCTTTACCACGAAGATGGTGACCGGGCTGGGAACCCTGTATGTTACAGTCACCGAATATGAAGGGCGGCCTTTTGAGGTTTTCGCCACCATCGGCAAATCCGGCACCTCGACAACTGCAAAAACCGAGGCTATAGGACGGCTGGTCTCTCTGGCTCTTCGCTCCGGGGTACGGGTGGACAAAATCGTTGAGCAGCTCAAAGGAATAGGCGGAGAACATCCGGTTTTCCAGAAAGACGGACTGGTTCTCTCAATTCCGGATGCGATAAGCAGGATTCTCGAGAAACGCTACTTGAAGGATTCGAATCAAAAAGCGAACCGAAACAGGAACCACAGTCTCAAAGGAGAGGCCTGCCCCGAGTGCGGGCAGAAGATCAGCTTCGAGGAAGGCTGCATGACCTGCCATTTCTGCGGTTACAGTAAATGCGGTTGACAGCGGTCAGATGGTTTCGTAAGCCCCCCTATCCCGGTCCTGCAGATAAACATGGTCGAACCTTCCCTTGGCGGCTTCTTCAAACCACTGCCTCCCGGTTCGGCTGCAGGCCGGACACGCGTTTTTCGGTATTGAAACGCCCATAATGCTGCTGCCGAGGCTCGATGCCGATTCGATCGCGAGCGTCCCGGCGCAGCGCCTGCACCGGCGAAGCCGTTCTTTCTGCCGTTCACGGATCATGTCTGTGTCGTAGAATATTTCTCTGGACCGTTCGATGATCCGTCCTTCGGGGTTATCGTCCTCGACGTTCCAGCTCTCGAAATAAATCTGTTTCAGCTGCCTGATGAGCTGGTGCAGGTAGGCCGTCGTTTCCGGTGACTGCGGTCTGCATTGCTTGTCGTAGTCCGGCTCTTTCACATGGGACGTGTCCATCCCGGCCATAGCCATGATGATACCCACATTCGTATACGGCAAGGCGGTTTCCACGGCGTACCCGCCCTCAAGCACCGCAATGTCCGGTTTGAGCCGGGAGTTCAACGCGGCGTAGCCGCGGGCTGAAAAATTCATATTGGTTATCGGATCGCTGAAATGATTGTCCTGGCCTGCTGAATTTATTATGATTTCCGGTTCAAACCGTTCGAGCAGCGGCATCACCAGTTCTTCCAGCGTATGAAGAAAGCCTTCCTCTCCCGTTCCGGGAGGCAGAGGGATGTTGACCGTACGCCCAGGTGCATTCGGCCCCCCCGCTTCGTCCGGAAAACCGCTGCCGGGGTACAGGGTCCTTCCGTCCTGGTGGAGAGAGATGAAAAGCGTTTCCGGAT
>DSCZ01000586.1 GCA_011048855.1 Desulfobacteraceae bacterium
CTTTTGTAGTAGTGCTCTGGTGAATAAATGTGCTGAATCAGGTTCCCGTATCCTTCTCTCAAAACATCAAGCCCCATTCTGGGAAGAATGTTGGTTGTACCGTCTGCGTTATCTCCGGAGTTAAAATCGATCAGGCGGCCTTCTTTTTTCATACGTTCATAGAGTTTTGTGCCGGGAGGAGCGTTTAGTAATCCCACCATCGCCGTCACGATACCGCTCTTTTGTATAAACTCAATCTGCCGCTGAAATATGGAAGGAGTGTCGCTGTCGAATCCCACAATGAAGCCTCCTGTTACTTGCAGTCCGGCCCTCTGCATGAGTTTTACACTCTCCAGCAGGTCACGGTTCTTGTTCTGCTGTTTGTTGCATTCAGCCAGGCTTTCTTCATTGGGCGTTTCGATTCCGATGAAAACCGCATCAAAACCCGCCTTGACCATCATTTCCATCAGCGGTTCGTCATCGGCCAGATTTACCGAGGCCTCAGTGTTAAAAGGAATTTGCTTTTTGCCTTTCTGCCATTGTATGAGGGCAGGCAGAAGATGTTTCTTCAGATAGTCTTTATTGCCGATAAAATTGTCATCCACGAAAAAGACGGGTCCACGCCATCCAAGATTGTAAAGCCCGTCCAGCTCAGCAATAATCTGCCCGGCTTTTTTCATGCGCACACTATGTCCGAATAATGTGGTCACGTTACAGAACTCACAATTGAATGGGCAACCACGCGAAAACTGGATACTCATCGAGGCATAATGTTTTAAATCCATCAACTCCCACAGAGGGGCAGGTGTTTTTCGAATTTTGCAATACTCTGATGTCTCGTAGATGTGTTGGGCGCAACCTTTTTCCAGATCCGCCAGAAAGGGGGGAAGGGTCAGTTCGGCCTCATTGAGCACAAAATGGTCCACATCCTCAAACTGATTGTATTCGCTGGTGAAAAGCGGCCCGCCGGCAACGATCTTAAGACCTGACTCCTTACACCGGGCGATGATTTCACGCGCTGACTCTCTTTGCACCACCATGGCACTGATAAAAGCGCAATCAGCCCACGCCAGGTCTTTTTCAGTGAGTTTTGCCACATTCATATCAACCAGCTTCTTTGGCCATTCTTTAGGCAGCATCGCTCCAATTGTCAGAAGACCAAGCGGAGGCAATGCTGCCCTTTTGTGAATGAATTTCAGTGCGTGTTTGAAACTCCAGAAAGTGTCCGGATACTCCGGATAAATCAGCAGGGTTTTCATGGGTGCTCCTTTCGCATATCAATTTTCCGCTTGCTCATTTCGGGATGGTCTTCAGGAACCGGTAATAGTCGGAGTCGGTTCCAAGGATAACAAAGGCGTTTTTATAGGCGGCCCCTTTGTAAGTCTCCAGCGTCTTAAAAAATGCATAAAAGTCCGGATCCTGACCGTAAGCATTTCCATAGATCCTGGTCGCTTCGGCATCCGCGTCTCCGCGGATCTCCTCGGCCTTCCGGTATGCTCCAGATATGATTGATTTCAGCTCCTTCTCCATCTGGCCGAGAATCTCTGCCTTTTTGCCCTCTCCCTCCGATCGAAACTGTGCAGCCTTGCGTTTTCTTTCCGATACCATCCGTTCGTAAACCTTTTTACGGACTTGCTCGACATAGTTAATTCGCTTGATGCGCACATCGACCAGTTCCATGCCAAAGGCGGGCATGGCCTTTGATGCTTCGACAAGAATCGCCCTGGTGATCTTCTCTCTGCCCAGGAGAACGGTTTCCGGTGCGGTTGCTTCGTCCTGAAACGGGGAAAGCACCTTTCCTTCTACATTCTCTACACTCGGCATTTCGTTTGTAGTTCGGACGAGTTCCACCAGAGGATTCGCCGAAACATAATCCCGGAGAACGGCATCAATAATATCATCCAGTTTGGCGTATGCCTGTTCGTAAGTGCCCA
>DSCZ01000271.1 GCA_011048855.1 Desulfobacteraceae bacterium
CTCTTGAGGTTATTCTACAGGAATCCTTCAATCTTCCTGCAAAAAATGGGATGATTTTTTCTACGTTCTACCTGCTACGTTCTACAGGGCGGTTCGCGAACCGTCCCTGCCTCTTCAAGTTTTCAACTTTTTACTTTGACGTCTCAAAATGAACCATTTGCGGGTTGAATATTCTCTGAATTCTCAATATCTTATTTGCATCGACTCCAGAAAACAAAAAGATGGGGGTGAATTGGAGAACCGAACATGCGCATCCTGCTGATTAAACCACCGCTGAATAAAAACCTGCTGGCTCCCAATAAAGACGAACCACTGGAGTTGGAATACGTGGCCGCAGCGGCCGTGGGACACGATGTCGAAATCCTCGACTTGCGTTTCGAGAAAGACCTGTGGAAAAAACTGGGAGATTTTCATCCCGAGCTGGTCGGTGTCACCGCCTTCACCTGCGATGTGCGGGCGGCTTCCTCCATCCTGCGCGAGGTGCGTAAGTTCGACTCGCGGATCAGGACCGTGGTCGGCGGGCATCACGCCACCATGTTGCCCGAAGATTTCGCCCATCCTTTCGTCGACGTCATCTTCCGGGGAATGGCCGACGATACCTTCAAACAATTCGTCGGCCTTCTGGCCGGAGGCAAGGATATCCGCGAAACCCCCAACATCGCCCTGGTATCCGAAAAAGGATTGACGTTCACCGAGCGACGCCCCTTTACAGGCGATCTGGATCTTCTGCCCCTGCCGGCGCGCCACCTGACGGAAAAATACCGCAAACATTACCGCGATTCAGTGGGAAACACCACCGGCCTGATGGTTTCGAGCCGGGGTTGTCCCTACCGTTGCACTTTTTGCGCCTGCTGGAGAATCATGGACGGCAAGTACTTCACGCGCAGTGTTGAGGCGGTGGTCGATGAGTTCGCCGACATGGCATCCAGGGTCGACCTGATCTGCTTTGCCGACGACAACACTCTCCACGACACCAAACGCGCCTGGCGCATGGTCCAGCTGCTCCGGGAACGCGGCATCAAACAGCGATTCATGATGTACGCACGCACGGACCTGATTGTCGCCCATCCCGACCTGATGGCGGCGCTGAAGGAAGTTGGCCTGGATTACCTGCTGGTGGGCATCGAATCCTTCCGCGATGAAGAGCTGAAAAAACTGAACAAAAAGATCGCCGCCGAAACAAACATCGAGGCCATGCAGTTGCTGCGTAAACTCGGAATCAGTGTTTCACCGCACATGATCGTCGATCCCGATTTCTCAAAAGATGATTTCCGCCGGCTCCTGAAATATATCATTAAACTGGAGTTGTTCCGGCCGGTGTACACAGTGCTGACCCCCCTGCCGGGCACGGCGCTTTACGAGGAAAATTACGCCCGCCTTGCCATCCGTGACTACGATTTTTTCGACTTCACTCATTCGGTGTTGCCGACCCGGCTCAGTCGCAAGGAATTTTACCGTCAGTACGCCGGGTTATACAACAAAAGTTATTCATTCCGCAGGTATTTCCGCTGGAAGTGGAAGTCATTACTCAATTTCTGGCGCAAAAAAGGCAACTATTCACCTCCCGCCGCCGACCGCATCCCCTTTTTCCTGCTGGCCGTTATGAGGCTGTTCGCCCTGCGCCTGTATTTCAAGGTCAGGCACGTGTACAAGGTCGAACCACTGGTGAAAAACGCAGAAAACCAGCCCACGGATCTCGGGTAACCGGGGACGGCGATAAAAGGGCTGATGGCGAGGGGCCAGGGGCGGTTAGCGAACCGTCTCTTGTACTTTAGCAACTTCTTCCTTCTCCAACTCTTCAACTTTTGGTTCTCTTCCATTTTGTGTGGGTTTGCACGTCACTCTGGTTTAAAAAGGGAAAGGCTTTTTAAGAGTACCCTTTCGGGCATAAATACCCAGAGGGCACAGGTCAC
>DSCZ01000249.1 GCA_011048855.1 Desulfobacteraceae bacterium
ATGCGATGTAGCCGATTGAACTGTTTGTCAGACGCACGGCCGCCTCCATGACGAAATGCGTGAGTTCGCTTTCGCTGGCGTCCGTCATGAGATTCAGATCCAGGAGAGACTCGAGGCGTTTTTCGTCAAGCCGAATGATCTCCTCGTCCCGCTTCTGTTCGGTGATATCCATGGCAAGGCAGAGGCTCGCGGGTTTTTCATCCCATGAAATGAGGGCAACGTTCACGTCAATCCACCGGGTGGCACCCCACACGTCCATAAAGCGAAATGAATACCTGTAAGGGACATTTTTACCCTCCATCCTCTGAATATACCGATCAAAAACCATGCGTTGATCTTCGGGATGAATTAAATCAATGAAAGGTTTGTTAATCAAATCATCCAAGCCATATCCCGATATATCTGACAGGCTTTTGTTGCAGAATTTGAACATGCCGTCCTGTATAATGAAGATGGCTTCTGCGGCATTATCCACGAGGTTACGGTACTTTTCCTCGCTGTTTCGCAGGGCCTCAAGTGCGCTTTTTCGTTGTCTTAAGCTGATAAACAAGCGCAACAGAACGGCCAGCAGCAGAATAATGAATGTTGCCATGGCAATATGAAAGGCTCGGGTACGGGCTGCAAGTGCGGCCTCAGACCGGACGCGTTCTGTCTGGTCAATAAATATTGACAGCAGTACTTCTTTTCCGCCAAGGCTTATGATTTTCCCCGACCACAGAGCGAATATTTCAGCCCCGGACCTGTTAATGAACGTGATCGGCTCATTCCTTAAGCCATTGTTTTTCCTCAGCTTTGCTATGGCGCGGTCCCTTTGTACCGCGTCAGGCCAGATACCGATCTCCCTGGATGTCCTTCCGAGCAGTTCTTCTCTGGAATAGCCCAGCAGATCAACGCATCGATCGTTAACGGCTATAAAACGACCGGTGGCAATATCCGAAATGCTAAGCGGGGCGGGGCTTGCCATAAATGCCTTGGAAAAACGTTCTTCGCTTTCTTTCAGGGCCGATTCAGCCAGCTTTCGGTCGGTGATGTCCGTAACTGCAAAGGCATAGCCACCCGTGATATCAAGGGGATCGAGCAGAGACAGGGCTATGCTGACATGGCGGATGCTGCCGTCCTTGCATGTCCAGCGGGTCTCCACAGGGACGCTGCCCTGATCAACGGTACGGCTGTAAGCCTCAAGACCGGCATTGTCGTAATCCTCCTGTGTGGGGTAGAGTAACCGAGTACTCTGGCCGATGAGTTCTTCCCTGGTGTAGCCGGTCAGGTCCAGTATGTATTCGTTAACCTGGGCTATAACCCTGTTTTCCACCACTCCTATGCCGGCGGGCGCGGATTTGAGAATGCTCTCCATCAACTGCTGGGTTTGCGCGAGGCTTTGAATGGAAAAAGGAATCAGGGACCTGAATCGTTCGAGAGCTTTGCGGTTCAGTCGCAGCCTTGGCTCCGGATCGGTCTGGAAGGACATCTCGGCCATTGGTTTGTTGTTCACCAGTACATTGATCAACATATTGCCCAGTATCTGCCCGAGTTTATTGTTGTCAGCCACCATGCCGGCAAGGGCGCCTGCCTCCACGGACCTTTCAGAATATGAAAATACCGGGCGGGGGCCGGCGACTTCCACCAGCTTACCGGTGTTGTCGATCAGCAGTCCCTGGGAACCGATGATTATGCTCACATCCTCGCCTGCACTTTTGATGGCGGCCACGGCCTCATCAATAGTTGTGCAGGCCACGGTTTTGCCGGCCAGGCCTAATCCCGGGGCTGCCTCATCCGTCTCGTCAGCGTCGACGGGCGAACCGGGGTGTCCGTGTTCCACCAGCAGCAGATAGTCCTTCATGGGCGGATAGACCTGTTTGAAAGTATCAAGCTTTATCCGGGCGGGGATGTAATAGGTTACGCCGCAGATG
>DSCZ01000402.1 GCA_011048855.1 Desulfobacteraceae bacterium
CGCTACAACCACCTGGGAATCTTCAAGTTTAATTTCCCCCGGTTTCTGTCGGCGGCTTCGAATGATTTGTATTCTGGCTTCGGGCACCCGGTCGATTTGGGGATAAATAATACGTCCTGAAGCGGCACGGTCGTGTGGGAGTTCGTTGAAGACACCCGGGTGCACCGTGGCCATTTGAGGGCGCCGTTCGGGAGCAATCACGTCGGCGAGAAGTTCTCCTCCCCATGCCGGCGTCGTTTGGATCAACAGCCCGGATGACTCGTCGATTTCAAGCCCAACGCAATCGGCGCTCAGTCCGGTACGGAGCCTTTTGGCAAGCCTGGGAAAAAATTCTCTTCCAAAGGTGGTAGCGCCGGCGAGAAAGACCCGGGGTTTGAAAAAACGCACCCAGTCGGACAGAATGTCCGTATAGGCATCCACGCTGTAATCCTTCAAATCAGGATGTTCACCTACCAGGACGATATGCGCTCCGTGAGCCACGTATTCCATGGCAAACTGGTTCACATCGTCGCCTAGAACGGTGACAGCCACCTCGCAGTTCATTTTTTCCGCGAGCGCCCTTCCCTTTGCTATAAGCTGGAGGGTCACACGGTTTTCAAAATAGTTCCGGTAATCCCCGAACACCCAGACCCCGCCGCATATGTCATTGCTCTTTGTCATTGGCCTCGTCGATGATGTTGAGTGTTTCAAATGTCCTGATCAAGAGGTCGCAGAGAACCTCGGGCGGACCGCTTTTCGGTTTTCCCAGGTTTTTTTTCGGAGGAGGAGTCCGGAGGGAAGATACCATCGTGGCTGAACCTTTGAGACCGACTTCGTCTGTTTCAAGGCCAAGGTCCCGTCTGCCGGCATTTTGAACCCGGCCTGTTGAAAACGCCTTTTCAAGAGCGCCGAGCGTGATATCCGCCACGCGACATGCACCCTGGGCCACCGTTATAAGGGCGGGAAGCCGGAGCTTTATCGTATCGAGAAATCCGTCGCCCGACCGTTCAACGAAAAGGCAGTCGTCCCCGATGCGTATTTCGGTGACTCCGCATACCTGGGGGAGCCCGAGTTGTTCGGCGATCTGGGGCCCCACATGGGCAGTGTCACTGTCTATGGTGTGCATTCCGCAAAGGACAAGGTCTGGCGGAGGCTGCATCCTCGCTATCGCCGCCCCCAAAACATTGGAAGTCGCCAGCGTGTCGCCGCCCGCGAAATTTTTATCCGTGAGAAGAAGGGCGGTGTCGGCTCCGGCTGCAAGCGCCTCCCTCAGTGCCTCTTCGCTTTGGGGCGGCCCCATCGTGATTACCGACACCGTGCCTCCCGCTTCGCCTTTAAGCCTCAAAGCCGTTTCGAGGGCGACCATGTCCAGGGGATTGATGATGCTTTCGACGCCATCCCTGACAACGGTCATCCTTTCCCGGTCGATTCGAATGGCAGGAACGTCAGGCACCTGCTTGATACATACAAGGATGTTCATGGTTGTCCCGTTTTTTTCAAATACCACTCATGCCTTCATCGACCCAGCAGTGACCTGGCGATCACCATTCGCTGAACTTCCGAAGTTCCTTCGTAAATTTCACAAACCTTTGCGTCCCGATAATACCGCTCAACCGGGTAGGCTTTCGTATAACCGTACCCTCCGTGTATCTGAACGCCGACCCGGGCGGCTTCAACGGCCGTCTCGCTCGCATTCAATTTGGCCATGGCTGAATAGGCTGCAGATCCTCCTCCAGACCTTTTTAAACTACAGGCCCGGTAAGTCAACAGCCGGGCGGCTTCTATCCGCGTGGCGATATCGGCCAGCATATTCTGGATTGCACCGAAAGAAGATATTTTCCTTCGGAACTGGCGTCTTTCCCCTGCATATTTCAGTGAAGCGTCGAGGCATGCCTGGGCGATGCCGAGAGCTTGGGCGGCGATTCCTATAC
>DSCZ01000146.1 GCA_011048855.1 Desulfobacteraceae bacterium
GGCCCGAAATATAAATTCTGCCCTTTCAGAAAGGAGAAAACCCTATGATTACCTTCAGTGAACGGCAATTACGAATACCCAAATTTTTGCGGCCGGTTTATCTGGTTACCGCCGGACAGTCAAGATTCGACAGAGCGATTCCGGAAAAACGCACCGAAGAGCTATGCATCGACGCGTTGACCATGGCGGCCCGGTTGATCGAAAAATCACCGGCCGAGCTGAAGCGTTACATCCACAGCGCGTATTACGGGCATTTCGCCGATCATTTCGGCGATCAGCTTCTCGGAGAAGCAGTCATTCACGACAGGCTCGGTCTTGACCCGCTCGGAAACATAGGGATCAAGACCGGCGGCGCCACGGGTGGATCGACCTTGTGGGAAGCAGTCAAAGCAGTGGCCTCCGGGTACTCGGACTGTACGCTGGCCATGGGCTGGGAACGGATGGATGAAGTCCCCACAGACGAAGGAAACCACCTGATATCCTGTGCGGCGGACAAGGACTGGGAAACACCTCTCGGCCACATTTACACCGGGTATTACGCGGTAATGGCCCAAAAATACTGGCAGGTGTTCGGAAAGCAGGAGGAATCCTTCCGCCGCACCCTTGCCGAGATCTCAGTCAAGCACCACGGCTATGCACGTCACAACCCGTTCGCCCAGGCTCCCATGAAAATAACCGTCGAAGACGTCCTTGAATCCCCGATTGTTGCATATCCTCTCAGGGCCCTCGATTGCTGTCTGATGAGCGTGGGTGCAGCATGCGCGGTGATATGCGATGAAGATACCGCAATCGAGCTCACAAAGAACACATCGATCAAACCACTGCGCATCTGGGTGGCGGCAGGTTCCCATACACTGCGTCCCGCCTGCAGGCGTGCAATGGAAATACCACTCCTTCCGAACGAAACAGAGGACCAGTATGCCGACCTGGCTGAAAAATTCCCGGGTGGGGAAAGATACCCCGGCTTCACCGGTTTTCTTGCCGCCCGAATGGCCGCATACTATGCCTACCGAATGTGCGGGGTCACAGACCCGATGGAGGATTTCGACGTAGCTGAACTTCATGACGCATTCACCATCAGCGACGTCCAGTCTTATGAAGATCTTGGGTTCAGGCCCTACGGCTACGGGAGGGATTACGTCGAATCGGGGGACTGCTACCACACAAACCCGCATACCGGCCTTCCCGGGAGGCTTCCCTCTAACCTTTCAGGGGGTCTGATCGGGTGCATGCACGCGGTGGGGGCGACAGGAATAATGCAAACCTTTGAAATAGCCTCCCATATCTGGAACCGCTGGGGAGAAATTCACGGGGATCCGGAACTGTGGAAAGAGTTCGGCCGTGAAAAACCCGCCGACTGGGAAAACCTTCAAGTACGCGACGCCGCCAGAGCAATAGCGATCAGCCACGCTGGTGTGGGTTCCCACGTGACGGCGACCATCCTGATGGATCCCGATCATCTGCTTAGAGAAGATGCGTGAAGGAAAGGAGGCTGAAACATGAGTATATTCGGAACCGTAAAAGTTCAGCGCGGCAAATACAAAATTAAAGGTGATTTTCATCATATTACGCCGAACATGCCCATCCGGCACGCGGACGAAGAGTGGCGGCTCGTGGGCGTAACCAACCCCCGCGAGATGATATACATCCATACTTATGGAGGGGAAGCGGTATTTTTCGCAAACCTCAAGAACGGGAAAATTTTCGGCTCCCGGTGTGACAATCCGGATTGTGAGTTTCCGGGCACTCTGTACCTGCCCTACCGCATTCACTGTCCGGACTGCCTGTTCAGGGCCACCCCGGTGGATCTGACATCAACATGCAAAAAAACCGCTGTTATTCATACCTTCATGGTATGTGAACGTTCCGGGGCCTTCAACACCCTCGACACACCCATACGGTTCATAAA
>DSCZ01000300.1 GCA_011048855.1 Desulfobacteraceae bacterium
GCAATTTGTCAACGAAATCGACGATATCATCCTTTTCCAAAACGCTCCTGCACAATTCAAGCTTTCGTTCCTTCTCCATGAGCGAAAAATTCCAGGAGGATGCATCCAGGCAATCGAAAAATTTCAAAGCTTCCTGCTCATGACTGAGTGGCCGTTCCGGACTTCCAGTTGCAGCCTCTATCCTGGCCGACAGGGTTTCACCACCCCTCAATGTCACATGGAGCTCAGCTGGAATTACAGCTGAGGAATCCTTCTCGAATTCCACCGATGAAATCCGTGAAGCCAGTTCCTTTACTTCGGCTCTCTCCCGCACGTGTTCGGGCGAGAAATCACTTATTCCGGGAGCTCCGTAAAGGAAGGTGTGGGCCGCTGCGTAGGCGGCGCTGAACTGAGCATCGACCGTGGGATTGTCACGGATGACGAAGGGCGAGCCGATCTGGGCCATCGATTGCGGTGGCAAATAAGCGGTCGCTGATTCGATCTCGGAGGGATCAAACGTTTTCTTCCGCTTGATTTCAAGCGCCGCATCTATGACCGGATGGGTGCATCGACAGCAGGGATATGGCTTTACACTTATCCTGAGCGTCTGCTCGAAATTACCGAGTCCTGTTTCCACATAACCTGGATCCATTCGCCCGGACGTATAGAGTTGCGGCACGCCGAAAGCACCGGAAATGATATGGCGCGCGGCTGTCAGTCCACGAGCCGCTAGAAAGGACGATTGCACACCTGCGCTTCCGCTGAAGCCAACCTGTATTCGTTTCGCAAGCCTTGCATCCGCAAGGGCCTGGCGGTTCGCGTGAATCTGGGCATAGGCAAATCCGAAAGCATTACGCATCCCCGCTTCATCGAGCCCCAGCAATCTCCCGCAGGCAGCGGCGGCACCGAAGGCACCCCAGAGTGTCGTCGGCAGCCAGCCGGGATGCAGATAATGGATAAAGGCCATACCGAATCGGTTTGCCACCTCGAGCCCTACAGCCAGGGCAGCGATGAACTCTGTTCCGGAAATCTTCCGGCGGGATACCGGCATGTGACCCGTCGGATCGGGCCTGTTCACGGCTTCGGCTGTCGCAAGCAGAGCCGGAACCACGACGACGCATCCGTGGTTCACTGCGGTGTCGTGTGTGTCGTCGAAATCCCTGGCGTGAATCATCACGCCGTGAAGGAGCGCAGCGTTCGGAGCGCTGATTCTGTCTCCGAAACCCAGCACTGTAGCATGTCGGGTGCCTCCCCATAAGAGCATCGTCTCCCTCACTTCGGGGATTCCTTCGGCACTCGTCCCCGCCCACAGGCAACCGATCGTATCCACGAACAGACCCCGCGCCTTATGCATCACCCGTTCGGGGATATCGACAAAAGACCTGGACACCGACTCTGCCACCAATCGATCGACTTCGAAAACGGATGAATTCATTCAATGCTCCTCTATAAATTCTTTCGGTTTTAATAAAAGACCCTCTGATAATCGACTCAAAGACCATGGCCGGATGGCCACAAACTAATTTAATGGTTTACGGCGCTTTAAAATGAACCACACCGCGATAACCGTAGACACCAGAAAACCGACTGATATAGGCCGGGTGACAAAAACGCTCCAGTCACCGCCGGATATGGAAAGGGCATGCCGCAGGTTGGTTTCGAGAAGGGGACCCAAAAAATAGGCCACGATCACGGTGGGAAGATTGATCCTGCATTTGGTAAGTATATAACCAAGAAGCCCGAAGCCGATCATCACGAATACATCGAAGACATTCGCCGCATAGGTGTAAGCCCCGATAACGCTGAACACAACGATGCCGGAAAACAGATAAGGTTTGGCCAACTTCGTCACATGCCGCACATGACGGATGAAAAACA
>DSCZ01000646.1 GCA_011048855.1 Desulfobacteraceae bacterium
GCATAGACTGCGTTTATATTTGAGCGTGATTCTATCACAGCTCGTTAAAAGGAGTGACTGGCCTTCTCATCTTATCTTCGTGGTTCAGTCTCTGGAGATAAGGCTATCGCGACGGGGACGTCGCTCCTACAAGCGTTTAAAAGGTGTCGGGTATGGAAACCCGATCTACGGGCTTTGACCCCGATACCGACGCCGATACCGACGCCGACGCCGATAGTTTACATGGAAAATTTCGATGACGGCAACGACAACGAGAGATGAAGGTAGGGAGATCGGGACGGGGACGTTGCTCCTACAAGCGTTTAACGTCTTCAGGAAAAAATTTGGAATTTTGAATTCGGAATTTTGAATTGCGCCGGAGGCGACTTGTCTCTCATCGGTGAACCCTCGAATTCGAGGGCAGTTGTGCGGCAGCACAGGTGTAGATGGGGATGTTCGTCAGGAAAAATCAACGTGTTTATTTTTCAGGACGGATATCCTCATCGCATTTCACCGATGAGTTTCCTTTTCCCGCTGTTCTTGCCGTTCTTGGCGGCTTTGCGACTTTGCGCGAGGCCCAAATTTCTTTGCTGTTCTCTGCCTGTCGTAGCGAAGCGAAGATCCCGGTCCTTCGGGACCTGTTGAACCGGGACCCTTTGGGTGTTCAACCGGGGCGGCTCTGCGACTTTGCGCGATGAAAAATCCCTCCGGTTCTTCAACTCGACCTGGTCCGCTGTTGGAGTGTCGAAACGAAGTTTTGACGCAAAACCCCGAGGTGCCCACATGAGAAAACCCGTAGGTCGGGATTCCATTCCCGACATGGCCCGCACCGCTCGTGAAATGCGCGGTAGGGAAACCGCGCCTACAGAGGGAGCGAAGAGGTGCGTCCCTTTGAACCCTGCAATTTGGAAAAAGCTTTTGCTTGAAAAATCTCGTCCATCAAACATCCTTCACCCCAAGCCGGAAAAGTGTTAGCGGAAGAGGTTCAGTGGACACCCCCATGATCATTCCCCTTCGGCGTGCCCGCGTCAAGATCAGAGGATTGGGGTATCGCACAATCTGCTTCAGGCTTTTCGGCCTTAACTGGCTGGTCCATTTTACTTCGACAGGATAAAACCGGTTTTGATACACGTAAGCGATATCAACCTCGCCTGCGCCTTTAATGTAATAGGTTGGAAACCGTTGGCTGGTGGGTTTTTTTTATACTTTTGACAAAGGCTTATCCATTGTCAGTTCTGTATCTCGGATGATTTTTCTAAGCAGACCTTTGCCGATATCTTGTCCTGGATGATCCGGAACTGATGTCACCCTGCCGTCCTTATGGCGAAGTCTGACATGACTTCCTTTCTGGCGAACTATGACAAAACCATGCCTTTGAAGAGACTTGATTACTTCATCAGCCTTAAACGTTGGCAGGTTCATATTCAATACTCATTTTCTGAACGCCAATAAATTCATTCTGGACAAAGGGCTCATCGTCAAGGCACAGTTCAATAACTTCCCTCATATTGTGCATCAATTCTTCAATGGTCTTTCCTTGAGAATAGCATCCCCTGAGTGCCGGCACCTCGCCAACAAAATATCCATCCTCGTCTTTTTCTATGACAACATAAAAATCTTTGTTCATAATTTACTCCTGTTCTATTTTACAGTGTTCATCTTGGTGATCGATGGAACCCCGATGGCCAGGTTAAAATGCCTCTCTTGTGGCAGAGTCGAAATCCCCCGGCGACAGGGTTAAGTTAGCGTGTGCCCATCCGGAAATGCCGTATGGGCACAGTGAAGTTTCCAGATCGGAAATGAGGGATTTTGTCCAAGATCAAGGAAAACAAGGGCTTGCGCGGAGACGTAATGGAGTACGTCGCACAAGAA
>DSCZ01000148.1 GCA_011048855.1 Desulfobacteraceae bacterium
GCTTCTATCTCCCGTTTTTGTTCTTCCGCTGACATCGTAAGCGTCTTACGAATCAGCTTTTCACTCCTGGTGACCCAGTAACTTACCCGGCTTTCGTCCCATGATTTCTTACGAAGTAGACGATTGAAGGCAGCATTCATGTCAATAGGACTAAATAAAAGCCTGCCTTTCATCGTCTTTTCTTTGGAGACTTTTGTTCGGCACTTGCTGGCATCCACCGCGGTGATGACGGATTGAATCTCCCGCCAGAGCGCCGGCTTGTGAACAAGAAGAAACTCAAGTCCATTGAGATGAGAATAAGTCTCAGCGATCTTCATGGGCATCTCTTTCCATACTTCGGGCTCTTTTCAAGCAATGTCATCTGCCCGGAATCCTTCTTCTCCCAGGGCGCCACTGTAAGACTGTTCCCGTTTTCAACAGGGTCATAAACGGGCCTGTCCATGGGGCGAGTTCGCAATGTTCCTTCGATTTCCTGCCGAATTCGGTCTCGTGCAAGATCGACGTATTTCGGGACGGTCTCCGCGCCTACACCTCGGCGTCCATGACGAATGGCAGCGACGACAGACGTTCCCGTTCCAAGGAATGGATCAAATACCCAATCTTTCTCGTTTGTAAGGGAAAGTACCAGTCGTTCAATCAGTTCAACGGGAAACTGGCAAGGATGCTCGGTTTTCTCGACATGGTTGCTTTTGACATTCGGAATCACCCACAAGTCCCCGGGATTCTTGCCGAGTGGGTTGCAAGAATACTGGCCTGCTTTCGGCCCCTTGAAATACTTTTTTCCAGGGTATTTTTGGGGTATACGCACGGGATCGAGATTGAAGGTGTAATCGTCCGACTTTGTGAACCAGATGATGGTTTCGTATCGACCGGAGAATCGGCGGCTACAATGCAGCCCGTGCTCAAAATGCCAGATAATACGATTCCTCATTCTAAGACCAAGATTCGAGAAAATCGGATACAGGACGGTGTCCAGGGGGATGATGGCTCCCCTGTCAACGTAATTACCGACCTGCCAGCAAATACTCCCTTTTAAGGACAGAGCCCGAACGCATTCGACGATAATTCGCGTTTGCTGTTCGAGGTACACATCGAGATGGAGTTTCTTCTCATACTCTTTGCCGATATTGTAGGGGGGCGAAGTCACGACGAGTTGGAGCGATTCATCGGGGATATTCCGCAGCAAATCAAGACAGTCACCGGGGTATACGACGACAGATTCCGATGGCGTGAACCTATCGGCGATATTGTGATTCTGATTGAACAGGGTTGGGGAATCCGTCTTCATTATTCCTCTTTCAACGCGTCGTCACTATGAGACTTGATATCCGGTTAAACAGCATTACCGGTTTTTAAATTAAGTCAACAAATATTCACCGCGCTTTTTTATGGGGGCGGACGGTAATTTGGATTGACCGTGGTTTTCACCGGTATACCATCAGCTTGCACCGCGCGCCCGGATACCGGCGTCGCTGAATCGCGAAATGGATCGAAGGCCATGAAACTGAAAGCCCGTTTGCTCTATCTCGCGGGGGTCCTGCTGCTGGCGGCGGGCCTTCCGCTGTACCTCAACTCGCCCCCGTCCCTGATGCGGGAGGAAGTCTTTTCGGTGAAAGAAGGCGAATCGGTGAAATCGGCTGCCCGCAGGCTGAAGAAACAGAACCTGGTGCGCAGCGAGACCTTTTTCACCCTGGCCGCCCTGCCGGTCCGCGGGTGGGGAATTAAAAAAGGCAGGTACCGAATCGAGCAGGGGCTTTCTTCCACCGGCATTTTAGCGAAGATGGTGCGCGGAAGGGTCATCACCCATAAAATCACCATTCCCGAGGGCTTCAACCTTTACAC
>DSCZ01000024.1 GCA_011048855.1 Desulfobacteraceae bacterium
GAGGATGAGCTATTATGGATAGAAAACAGACGAAAATGGGCGGCAATCTCATCACCCTATTGGGTCCGGAATTGAAAGCGGGAGATAAAGCTCCTGATTTTAATGTGCGCTCCACGGAACTCTTTCAGGTCACGCTTTCCGACTATCGTGGAAAACCAAAGCTGATCAGTGTGGCTCCCTCGCTCGACACCACCGTCTGTGACCGGCAGACGCGACGTATCAACCAGGAAGCGACCGATCTTCAGGGTCGCGTGAAATTCATCAGCATGAGCATGGACCTGCCGTTCGCCCTGAAACGGTGGGCGATGAATGCCGGGCCGCTCGCGTTGGAACTGCTGTCTGATTATATTGATGCTTCCTTCGGCATGCATTACGGCGTTCTCATTCAGGAGCTCCGTCTCTTGAACCGGTCATTGTTTTTGATCGACGACCAGGATGTCATCCGCTATATGGAGGTCGTCGAGGAAAACTACAGCGAACCGGACTACGATCGGGCCTTCGACGCCCTCAGGCGGCTCCTGTAAAGGGCTGCGTACGGCCGGCAACAGGCCGGACTCTTCACTTTGTCGACGAAAGATGCTATTTTATAAGACACAGGGAACGTCACGCATGAGGCGTCAATGACGACGGGAGGCGCAAGGAAAAAGGAGTACTGGCATGTCGATTCCTGATTTCGAGGAACTTACCAGCACAGAGACCAGACAAAAAATTGAACCGCCGAAAATGTACCGGGTGATTCTTTTCAACGATCATTACACCACCATGGAGTTTGTGGTGGAAGTGCTGGTCAAGGTCTTCCATAAGCCGATCCAAGAAGCTACCAACATCATGCTGGACGTCCACCGCAAAGGACAGGGGATGGTAGGAGTCTATACCAGGGATGTGGCGGAAACCGGGGTGTCGCGAGTGCGGCAACTCGCCAAACAGCGGGAATATCCGCTGCGCTGTACCTATGAGGAGGCATAGGCCATGAACATCAACAGGGCATTAAACAATATCATCTCACAGGCCTATTTGGAGGCGAAATCCCGGAAACACGAATACTTGACGCCGGAACATATGCTCTTTTCCGCCCTGAACGCGGATGAGGGCAAGGTCATGATTTCCACCATCGGCGGCTCTCCCGGGCGGATTCTGAAACGGCTGGAAGGCTTTTTTTCGGACCATATGACCACGGTGGAAAGCTCAGAACCGATCCAGTCGGTTTCCTTTAAAAACGTGATGGAGCGGGCCTTTTTGCACGTGGTGTCTTCGGAGAAACCGGAAATGGACCTGGGGGATGTGCTGGCTTCCCTGTTGCAGGAAAAGGATTCGTTTGCCGCCTTTTTTTTGATGAAAGAGGGCATCACTCGCATCGATATTCTCGACTATATCTCACACGGCGCGTCCGCCTACGGGGAAAACGAGGATAAATTCGAGGAGGAGTTTGAGGAAGAAGGCGAACGGGAACCCAGCGCCAAGCCCAAGAAGGTGTTGGAGGCGTTCACGGTCGACTTGACGGACAAGGCCGTCCGGGGAGAGATCGATCCGCTCATCGGTCGGGAGGATGTGCTGGAACGGACCATCCAGGTGCTCTCGCGGCGTTTGAAGAACAATCCGGTACATGTGGGCGACCCGGGAGTGGGGAAGACCGCGATCACCGAAGGACTGGCCCAGCTTATCGTGGACGGACGTGTGCCGAAAACCCTTCAGGATTACCGGATCTACGCCTTGGACATGGGCGCGCTCTTGGCCGGCACCAAATACCGGGGGGATTTCGAGGAGCGGCTCAAGAAGGTCATCCAGGAACTCCTGAAACTGGAAAAGGCGATTCTTTATATTGATGAAATTCACACC
>DSCZ01000448.1 GCA_011048855.1 Desulfobacteraceae bacterium
ACGATGCACCGCCTTCAGGTTTGTCGTTTCTCTCCCTGGCATCCTTCAATGCATTCAACAATTCCTCGATCGCGGGATGGGTCGGCGGCAGTACCCCTTTTCTCTGCAGGATATCCTCCGGAGGCTGCATATCACTCGTATATCCTGCGAGGATTTCCTCGTATTTCTCAGAAAGGGTTTCGTTGCCCGGCTTCAGCCCGGCGATCAACAGCAACCCGGTGGGAAAGGTATTTATGGGCAAAAAGAAAAGATCGGGCCTGTATTGCTGCAGCACTTTGTAGAGCTTCCAGACGTCCCCGGTCCACGCCCTGGTTTTCCTGCGCCGTTCCGCCTGTGCGGGATGGGCTGGAAAAATATCGTCGATCACCGCCAGGGTGTGCGCCCCGGCAAACTTCTCTACATTCATGAAGTCCCGAAGTGCATATTCAAACAGGTGCATGCCGTCGATGAAAACCATATCGGGTTTTTTATTCAAAAGTACCGCGGCCGGTCCTGCAAAAAAATCATCGCTGCTTAAATCCATGATTCGAACATTTTCGAAAAGATCAAGGTCGATCTGCGGCATGGGGTCGACGCCGATGGCTTCACAATCCGCCAGAACAAGGCTTTTGCCGAGCTGGACACCGATTTCCAGGTACAGCTCCGGGGCCAGATCATGGTGTATGATTGCGAGCATCCTGTATTTGTCTAAATCTCCGACACCCATTTCCTCCTCGGGCTCACCTTTGGGGAAATACTTCTGCTTTTTATAAGCTTCATCCAGTCGCCGATAAACAAGGGCAGACGCCTTTTCCCCCTGTAAAGCGGCCACATCCTGCCGGCGTTTCACCGCCTCCGCCCAGTCCCGTCGCTTCATCGCAAGTTCGGCAAGCGCTTCGTACAGACCTCCCTCCTCGGGGTGGCTTTCGATTCCCCTCTCCAGCACCGTAACGGCACAATCCGGACACCCTGCATTCTCAAGCACTTTTGCGAACTTCATCAATTTCCCCGGAGCGGATCCGGCATTTTCCGGGAGGAGGAGGGACCGCCAGTTCGCCATGTCACTGAGGCTTCGCAGAATATCATGGCAGTCGTCCGTATCCCGGCTCAACTTAACCCATATATCAATCTGCAAAGGGCGGTCGGGAAGACCGGCCGGCACGCCGATCTCCACCACAGGTTCGCTTCCGGTGACCAGGACAATGAGGTTCTCTCTCGACGGAACCCGCAATGCGGTCCCTTTTACGGCTGCGAATTCTTCACCTCCAAATTCGTGTATGGACAGGATCCGTTCGCCCAGAGCGTTGTCCACAAAGTTGACGGCGGCGATATTTACGACCCCCGGACCAACAGGCGGAATAAAACATAGAGGCTTTTCACGAGCAAGGCCGGAAACGGGTACAGGTGTGCTGATCTTCTGCCATGCATCGCGAATCAGGGAAAACGCCACCCTCTCCTCAATTCCCGAAGCAGCCGAAAAAACCACACTGGCCTGAAGATTCAGGCCGGCAGACCCGTGTGGGGAAGAACATGGATGTTTTTCGTTCAGCTGGGTCTTCGACATCGGATCCTCGTATACCTGGTTGCCCGGCACGGCGTTGCCACGATGATGTCGGGAATGGAATCCCGACCTGCATAAACGTCGGGTATGGAAACCCGACCTACGGGTTGTGGGTGCGCCACCATGTCGGGAATGGAATCCCGACCTACGGGGTTGTGGGTGTGTCATCTATGCATGATATTCATCAAAAACCGCCTTCACCCTGTCCACAACCCCCAGCCTCGCTCCTCTCCGGAAAACCCTGACAGGAGAACTCAACGCCTTACCGACCTTCCAGCGCCTGCAGGTGAAC
>DSCZ01000157.1 GCA_011048855.1 Desulfobacteraceae bacterium
AACCTGCGGCAAGACCGCTTTTGGTGATCTCGGCAATGGTCGCTAGGTGTTCCACTGCGCAGGCCAGGGGCGCATCATCCAGTTCGGCCCAGACCAAAGAGCGCCTGCGTCCGTGCTGTTTTTCCAACTCCTTAATCTTCGTCCTCGCTTCGTGCGCGGGCGCTTTGGCAAGGGCCATCAAATCACGGTGAAGGTTTTTTTCCTGGTCGTCATTCCACTGAGGCCAGCCGTCGAAAGACCCGTCTCCCATGTGCCAGAAAATGGTGTCACTCGGCGGACGACATTTTCTGATTTGTGCAGGAATGTTGGGGTAGCGCTTAGGTGCCTCACAGTAGCGCTCCCAAACGGCATGCCACGGACCTTCATGGTTTGCGAGCTTAGTGCTCCCGGCCAAAACCCCTTCGGCCTGTGGGTTGAAAGCCAGTTGAGACTTGCAGACCTCGACAAAGGCTTTGGCCTCTACTGAATCCCAGAGCTGGAAGCTCTGGCTACCATCAAGCCATTGCAGCAGGTCGCGAATCGGGTCGCCACCCGTCAACAGGGTGTTGAAGTAGTCCTTGTCCAGACGCTTGCCTTTAAGCAAAGAAACATCCTCGTCGAGGAGCCGATACAACGCGAGCTGCATGGCGTTCTTGGCATCGTTATCTTGGGCGACGTCCAGCCCAAGCCCGCCCTGGTCGGATTTCAGATAGGCCAGGATCGTCCAGTCTTTCGCATTGATTTGTGACCAGATCACGCCCCGGTATTGCAGTTCAGCAAGCGGTTTCAGGTGATCCGGGCAACTTTCGACAGCCCGCAGGTCCTGGCGGCTGACGCCCGGCAGATAAAAAATCGGCGTCCGATCCTTGGGCAGCGAAACATCCTCGGCTCGACCGGCAATCACGCAACGCAACCAGATGGCAGGCCCAATACGCTTGTCTGGCGCATAATCGCCCAGGATCATGAGTTCGGGCAGTTCGGCCTGAAGAACGGGTATGACGGCTTCCCACTGACGGTCACGATCCGGCCACAGGATACAGGCTGGAGCGACCTGAACCTCCGGGTTGAAGACGGCGGCATCACGAACCGCTTTCAGGAGATGATCAAGAACTCTCATCTAACGGCCTCCCTTGCGGCACGTTTTTCGGCCAGGGTCAGGTGGTGGTCATTGATCCGGTCGCCGATTTGAGACACGGTGACAGGGGGACTCGGAGACGCGGGGTTTAGCGAATAGTCCATTTGTCGGCCTCCTGAATCATTCTGACGAGCTGACCGATGACTTGATCGTAAGCACCATCGAGTTGTTGTGATGTTTGTTCGTCCAAGTAGTGGCAGCGTTGGGCAAACTCCAGCCAGACTTGCGTCTCGCACGCTTCACTTTCGGCGTCGCTGAGTTTGGCAATAAAAGCATTCTGGTAACGGCGTTTTCGCCAGGCTTCTGCCAGATTGGCGCAAACCGATCTGGATGACCGCCGCATTTGGTCAGTCATGGAATAGCGTTCTTCCACAGGGAAATTTTTCGTAATTTCGAAAATCCGCATCGCCGCCTCCATCGCATTCTTGTACACGCGCAATTCCCGAAAATGACGGATATTACTCATCACCGCGTCTCCCCGTCGCCATGCCCCCGCGTCGCCTCGGCTCTCACCTTGCGCTTCGCATCAAGCTTCAAGTGGTGATCATTGACCCTGTCCCCGCCGAACACGTCAAACCACGGAGCCGAGGCAACATCCTGGCCCCGGTCTTGAGTCCGTTTGATATTGGGTTTGTGGGGCAGGACGCCCGCGCCTTTCTTGCCGACTTCGGGTACGGTAAGGAATGGGCGGATGTGGAGGCGCACGCCGTCGTTGATA
>DSCZ01000305.1 GCA_011048855.1 Desulfobacteraceae bacterium
AACTATGCCCTCGTATCATTCAGGACTCCAAGAGGGCCTACTTGAACTGTGCCCGTTCGGCGAGACGCATTTTCACGGTAAAGGGTGGAGAGGGGGAATGTGTTTTCATGCCCGGGGGTGAACAGACATATCGGACTGTTCATGAGCGTTTGGAGTGCCGAAATGGAATTTTAGACTTTTTTTTCTAAATTCTTGCCTGGATGACGATGAAAATGTAGGATACTTTGAAGCGCCGGCGGAGCCGGCCAATACGATTAAAGTCTTTCAAGGAGTCGGTTCATGGTGGATGAAATTACAGTGCAGGAACTCGATACATCTAAGTTCATAGAAGAAAAAGTGAATGAAATAAGAAGCGTGGTCGGGGAGGGTACGGCCATCAATGCACTTTCGGGGGGTGTGGATTCCTCCGTCGTGACCATGCTTGGGCACCGCGCACTCGGTCCGGGGCTCAGGACGGTGTTTGTGGAAAACGGGTTGATGCGCGAAGGTGAGGCTGAGAAGGTGGTGGGATTTTTTGCGGACCTCGGGGTCGTAGTGGAGGTGGTGGACGCGCGCAGGGAGTTCTTTGAAGCGCTCGAGGGCCTCTCGGACCCGGAAGAAAAACGCGAAGCCGTCACCCAGTCTTTTTACCGTCGGGTTTTCGGGCGGATCGTGAAGGAAAGCAGGGCTGCCACACTGCTCCAGGGGACGATCCTCACCGATATTGACGAGACCGTTGCAGGGATTAAGAGACAGCATAACGTGTTCGCACAACTCGGAATCGATCCTCGAGAGGAATTCGGATACAATATAGTCGAACCCCTCGTTCAACTGCGCAAGGACGGCGTCAGGATGGTTGGTAAAGCACTCGGGTTGCCGCCGGAACTTTTTGACCGAATTCCGTTTCCCGGCCCGGCGCTGGCGGCGAGGGTGATCGGGCCCGTGACACCCGAGGACATAGAAATCGTCAGGAAAGCGACGGTGGTTGTCGAGAATTTTCTTAAAGACTCCGAGGCGTTTCAGTATCTTGCCGTGCTTCACCAGGATCGTGTAACCGGCATCCGCGAAGGGGGCCGGGATTTCGGTCGGCAGATCGAAGTGCGGTGCTGGGACAGCGTGGACGCAAGAACCGCTTCCCCTACCAGGCTTTCATTCGATCTTCTCGAAAAAATGGCCGGTGAAATCATCGCGTCGGTCCCCGGGGTGGTAAGTGTTACTTACAATATAGCAAGCAAACCGCCTTCAACCATCGAGGCGGTATAGATCTTTCCAACAAGGAGGGACTGCATGGAATTCGATCAGCTCAAATCCCGAAAGGCCCGGGGTGGCAGGATCAGCCGGGAGGAGGTCGAGAAGATCGTTGAGAAGGCCCGGGGTTTTGAAGAAGACCGCATGAAGGGCTACAGGGAAAAATCCCTCAAGCTGCACCCTTGGGTGTGCGCAAGGTGCGGGCGGGAGTTCACTGCTTCGAATCTCCATCTGCTCACCGTGCATCACAAGGACCACAATCACGACAACAATCCGCCGGACGGCAGCAACTGGGAAAATCTGTGCATTTATTGCCATGAAAACGAACATCGCCGCTACCTGGACCACGAGGAAGCGGTAAAACACGTCGAGAGCACCGGAAGCGAAATCAAGGGGGCTTCTGCGACATATAAACCTTTCACTGCGTTAAGGGATCTCCTGAAATCGGAAAAAAAGTGATCCGGGGCTCCCATATCGTATCGAAGTCTTTTACCGTGAAAATGCGTCTCGCCGAACGGGCACAGTTCAAGTAGGCCCTCTTGGAGTCCTGAATGATACGAGGGCATAGTTCGAGGTTGTGTGTGTTCCGATGAAGTACGGTTA
>DSCZ01000156.1 GCA_011048855.1 Desulfobacteraceae bacterium
ATTGAGAAGCGTTGAATATTTCGTGCGGGCATCCTCAAAGTCAAAAGAAGGCAGATCGACTTCGGTGAACTGCTTCCAGAATTCGACAAGCGTCAAATTGCTGGAAAACGTCTGTTGCACGGGATTAAGTGAACTTTCTCCAATCGAATCGATGACTTTTTGGGTGAGTTTCGCAACTTCCTGCTTCAAATTTTTGTATGCAACGTTAAAGTGAGAGCGATAAGCGGCAATCAGATCGATTCCGGTGATGCGCTGCCCGCAGAAGGGGCATTTGCCGTTTGTTATAAAACCCAAGCCTTGGGAAAGCCAGGTCTCACCATGAGCCCCCATATTGTGAGCGGCGATTTGCTGACGAACCCGGGTTTCGGCGTCGGTGGTGATGTCTTCCAGTTGCTTGTTGAGAATTGTCAGAAAATCGGATGGAAAATCGGGCAATGCGATCTTCGAGAGCAATCCTTTGGATTGAATCTCCGTCGTTTTTTCCAAGGTACGCTGGAGATTAGTTATCTCTTTATTCTTCTCTTGAATTTTGTTCTCTATGTTTTCGTCTGGCTTCCATTTAAGATAAGCTTCAAGCGTAACACCATTTGGCGCCGTTCTCGATACGGCTTCTTTTTTTGTTCTGATATCGGTATTGGCACTATGAATTTTGTCGTCCAGATCATCAATCTTCTCGGCTAGTTCAACACCTTGAGCACCCACGATCACACGATAAAGATTCTTTTTATGGTCATGATCCACATAATCCCCAGCATACACATTATCGTGGACAAATACTGAATCGAATACGGCGATGTCTTGATAGGGGGTCGACCATCCATTGCTTCCGAAGGTGAGGTTGTTTCCGCCAAGCCGTATCTCGACTGAAGCGGGGTCGCCTGTCCCCAGGGTCTTACGTTCAAGAATCAATTCAGGCTGACCGGATTGGAGCGAACGGAGAATAGCGCAGAGAGTCGTTTTGCCCCGCCCATTCTCGGCGAACAACAGGTTAAGCTTCCGGAAAGTCACGTCTCCCCGTGCACTGCAATCCCGAAACCGTCCGATATTTTTGATGCTTATGAATTTTTCTATCATAACAGGCATCCTCAAATTTTGTGTAACGATTCCATATCAAAAAACTCTGCCTCTGCCAGTGCCCTGTAGCGCTCAGGATGGCAGGTCAGAATGAGGATCTGGAGATACTCTGCGGATTCCTCCAGGATGGTCATTACTCGGGCCAGCCGGCCGGTGTCGGTTGCCATCAGCACGTCATCGAGAACCACCATCTGCCGTTCATTTTTTGCAAGGACTTCAGCCAGGGCCAACCGGGTTGCCAGATAGAGCTGTTCCTGCTCGCCACCTGACAGATTGACCAACTCCACTGGTGCATCGACCAGATCCGGTCGGACGCCTGAAGGACCGAAATTTTTCCCGATGGCGATCTGACCGATCCGCCGCCCTGCAATCCGCTGCAGCAGGCGCGTGGCTGTCACCTCAACCGGCTTTGCCACCAAAGCCATCGCTTCGCTTTTGCACTGTTGGACCGTGTCGTAAAGAAGCTTGATTGCATCCATGCGAAGTCTTGCCCGCTTGATCTCCTCTTTCAGTCGGGCGACACCCTCTTCAGCTTTGGCCAATATCGAATAGGGCCCCTGGGCTGTCAGGGTCTCCAGCGTGCCCATGGCCCTTCGCTCCTCGTCGCGGGTATTTTGAACAGATTCCCGGACGGCGGTCAGGCTTTTCTCCAACTTTTCAAGAACCGTCTCCGGGTCGTCTTCAAAGCAGGCCAGCTTTTCTTCCAAAGCCTTCAATGCTGCCTTGCAGGCACTATAATCA
>DSCZ01000183.1 GCA_011048855.1 Desulfobacteraceae bacterium
AAATAAAGGAAGTAATGATTTTTATTCTGGTAAACTGATGCAGGCGAAATATTTCACCGAGGTTACTTTGCCCGTTACCATGGCTCGCATGGAGACCTGCCTCAGAAAAGGACGAGAGATCCTTGAAATTCCCGATGGAGCCTTTTAATCAGGTGGCTTTTCAGCCGGGCTCTCCCATCGGTTCGGGAGAAAGGGGATGGCCATGGAAAATTTGAGTGCAAAAGATATCATGAACCCCGACATCCTTACGGTCAGAGAGGATTGGTCAGTGGAGCGGGCAGCCGAGTTTTTCGTTGAGAATTCCATTTCCGGAGCGCCTGTCGTCCGGGATGACGGTGAGCTTGTCGGCGTGGTTTCGTTGACCGATATCGTCCTTCACAGCACTCTTCCGCTTTCCGAGTCAAAGGACGATTCCCCCCATGATTATTACGTTCAGGCATTGGGGCGTTCATATTCGCATCAGGAGATTTCTTCTTTTCAGATTGCAGGGGAACCGTTGCGCACTGTGAACGATATCATGACTCCGGTAATTTACAAGGTGGTCGAGAGCTCCAGCGTTCAAGAGGTGGCTGCAACGATGATCCGGCATAATATCCACCGTATATTCGTGACCAGGGATGACCAGGTGGTCGGGATAATCGCAACCTCTGACATGCTGAAGATTATAAGAGATTCGTGATCGACAGGCTGGACCTTATAACAATGCGCCGGTCCGGGTAGGGTGGGGTGCATGAATCCAAATTGAAAGGAGGGTTTTTTATGACCACACGGGTTTCTTACACGAAGTACGAAAACCGGCTCCTTCCCAGTTTCCGAGAAAAGTTGAACATGGCTGAATCCACGGAGGATGTGCGAAAATTTTTTGCTTACACTGTAACAGATCTCTTTGGTGCGGTATTCGAAGAAAGGCTGGAACTGGATAAAGAAGACATCATTTTCGACCCTGAACGGGAGCCTCCCTATTCTTTCGGGAAAGGGCTGACGGCTCACCAGGAATTTGCGTCGGTCTGGGATGGGTCTGATCTTCCCCGTGTGGTAAACCGCCTGGCCGATTCCGCCGCGAGACGCTACCGGCACCTGGAGAAAAACCCGGAAAAGACGACATCTAAAATACGAAACTGAAGCCGTATCGCGGCAGTTTTTGAGCCTCGGACAACCAGCGGCTTTTGCCGCCGCGGTGGCAGGCTTTTCATGGACCTGAAGGGTCTATTGCGGAGCGGACGTCTTCAGGCACTCTGGCGGGTTTCATCGAAGCGTCCAGGCAGGCGTGAACGGTGTGACCGGTGACCAGAAGACGGCCGCTTTTGTCCAGCACCTCGTAATCGAAACAAATTCTGACCCTGGTGGCCCGCAAGATCTTGGTGCGGACGGTTATGATTTCGTCATACCCTACATTGCCCCGGTAGGTGGCCGCTGCATCCACCACCGGGAGTGTATAACCACGTGCTTCGAGAGCCGAGTTGGGTATCCCTAGATAACGCATCAACTCGGTACGGCCTACCTCGAAGAAGGTGAAATAGTTGCCGTAATAAACGACCCCCATACGGTCGGTATCCTTGTAACGAATGCGGATCTTTGTTTCATGCTGGATTTTTTCGTTCATTGATCCCTCTCTTCCTGCTGTTTTCCGGGCCGGGGATGCAATTGTACCGGGGAGAGGTTCTATGTCAAGGACTTTGAAGGAGTGTCTGGAACTCCGATATAAGGATTGTTCGAAGCATTTTGTTGGCGTTGTGTTTTCCGGGCGGTAGCCCGGCCGAGTTGAGCTATGATTTCGGGCAGTACTTGGCGTAGATGGAATCGCGGGTGAT
>DSCZ01000401.1 GCA_011048855.1 Desulfobacteraceae bacterium
CGCTTCGCTTTGGGTCCCCGGTTTCTTTGCACCGCTTCGGGTGCTCAGTCCCCAATCGCTTCGCTTTGGGTCCCCGGTTTCTTGATCTTGGGCAAAATCCCTCATTTCCGATCTGGAAACTTCACTAGTAGATCGTTCACCAAATAACATGGCATTAGTTACACCATGACCTCATCGAGTTTATATTTCCATTTGAACACAACGGGGGTAGCATTCACCTCGTCGAGATACTTTTCGATCCTTTGTTTTAACTCCGCTTTGGAACTCACACGCAGAGAACGAAGGAATGCGCGGGTCATCTTGCTAAAGAAAATTTCAACCAGGTTGAGCCATGACCCATGCTTAGGGGTATAGATAAATTCGAAACGGTTGGGCTTGTCCTTGAGCCAGGCCATAGTTTCTTTGGAAATATGACTGGAATGATTATCCAGTATGATTCGCAACTTCCAGTCTGAAGGGTAGTAGGAGTCGGCCATGTCAAGAAACTCGATAAACTCCCTGCTCCGATGGCGGTCTCTTACCAGCCCCAGGACGTGGCCATCATATAAATCAATGCCTGCCAGGAGTGAAACGACCCCATGGCGCTTGTATTCATAATCTCTGCCCCAGGCAGCATATTCGCCTGGCACCGGTGCAAGATCCGGGGCAATGTTGGCAATAGCCTGGATGCCTGGTTTTTCATCGTAAGACAGCACCGTGTGATTCTTCTGTTCCTGAGCGCCTTGTCGTGTCTGTTGAACCTCTTTGTAGACCACAAGCACCTGGGCCATTTTTTGCTCAAATTCCTTGTCCCGCCTTTCAAGATAGTAGGCGGTTTTATGGGCTTTGATATCAACCTTCGAGAGAATATTATGAAGACCACTCTTTCCCATACGACTCAACGCAGGGTGGCCGGCTTCGGTGGCGTTTTCCCGGATGTGCTTCGCCAGTTGGGCAATCGTCCAACGCTCGGCTGCATACCCGTACTCAGAGGGTTTGGAGCAGGCTAAATGAATGACCCATGCTTTGTCTTCATCGGTGATTACAGAAGGACGCCCTGGTCGGGCGAGATCTCGGAGAGCTGCCATGATGCCCCCTGAAAGCGCTTTGTCAACACAGCGCTCCACAGCAGGGCGATTCGTTTGCTCCTTTCGGGCGATGCTCGAAATGCTCTCGCCCCGACTGTACCCTAACAGCATTCTGGCTCGTTTCACCCTGGAGTATGGTTCAGTTCTCGATGCAGCAATCGTTTCCAAGATCTTGACGTCCTTTTCCTCTAACAGTAACGGGCTTCGCTTTTTCTTGAATGGCATATCCGGCTCCTTTCGTTTTTGCCGAGTATGCCACACTTATAAACCTTTTTGCAACATTATTTTGTGAACGATCTACTAGTGCCATCCGGCATTTCCGGATGGACACTAACAAAGTATGTAAATTTGTGCTCATTCGCACATTTTATTGTGCAGATCCATGTTGTACCGATAAGGATTTCGCGGATACAATCCGCTCCCACAGAACATCAAAGGTTGTAGCGCCGCAGGCTGATTGGTTTTTGCCTGCCGTCGCCCGGCAGGCAAAAAAATCTTTCTTCGCGTCCTTCGCGTCCTTTGTGGTTCAGTCTTTGGAGATAAGGATTTCGCGACGGGGACGGCGCTGCTGCAGAACATCAGGGATTCGGAATTCAAAAGAACTACATGAAAAAAAGACGATACCGACGCCGATACCGACGCCGACGCCGAGGGGATATCGATTACGACAACGATTACGAC
>DSCZ01000593.1 GCA_011048855.1 Desulfobacteraceae bacterium
GCTATACGATGAGCTCGAACAAAAAGGCCTGACTTTCCGCCCCCCCTGCTACCTGGCTGACGAATGGCTTTGCCCGGATAAAGAACCGATTATTGGCATCCCATTCTGCCTGGCTCATCCCCGGCTCAAGCGTCTTGAAAAAAAGATGATGCTCGAAGTGGAAGGCGGCACTGAATCGACCTGCATCAAACTGCTCCGCCATGAATGCGGCCATACTTATAACTATGCCTATAAACTCTACAAACGCACTCGCTGGCGGCAGCTTTTCGGGCCGTTTTCCTTCCGCTACAGCGCTTCTTACAATTACCAGCCCTACTCAAGGCGGTATGTCAGCCATCTCGGCGACAGTTATGCCCAGTGCCACCCCGACGAAGATTTCGCGGAAACCTTTGCCGTATGGCTGGCCCCAGGCAACCGCTGGGAAGAAAAATACAAGGGCTGGCCGGCCCTGAAAAAACTCCGATATGTCGATCATATCGCCGGACAGATTGCCGGGTCTGCGCCTCTGGTCAGCGCCGAGCCCAATCCTCCCTGGTCGGCCTCTCGTATGACTTCGACACTGGCCGCCTATTATGAGCGGAAACGAAAAACGCTCGGCACCGAGTTCCGCGGATACTATGACACCTGTCTCCGGGAGGCGTTTTCAGAGAAACCTGATTCACATCGGCCGCAGAAGGCATCGCTGTTTCTCCGGGAACACCGGCCGCTGCTGGTCGAGCAGGTCACCCGCTGGACCGAACACCGTAAATATGACATTCAGCAGCTCGTTACCCGGCTGATCCAGCGGTGCGAGGCCCTGAATCTGTATGCCAGCGGCGAGGACCTGGTTTCCACCACCGCCCTGGTTACTGCCATTGCCGGAAACACCCTCAGAAATGTAAGGCCCCACAGGAAATGAAACAAAAACCCATACACATTACCGTACTCGTCGACGCCGGGGAAATCCCTCCGCACGATCCGAACTTTGAAGAAATCGACAAGGCCATTACGGAATATCATGTGATTCAGACGCTGCGTGAAATGGGACATACTGTCACCATCCGCGGATTTACCGAACCGCTCGAAGAGATGATTGCGGAATTTAAGGAACACCGGCCTGACCTGGTCTTTAATCTCACGGAACAATTTGAGGGTGACCGTCTTTTCGATAAAAATATCGCCGGATTTCTTGAATTGCTGCGTTTGCCTTATACCGGAACCGGACCGCTGGGACTGATGCTCTGCCGCGATAAACTGCTCTGCAAGCAGCTTCTGAGCCATCATAAAATTCGGGTTCCGGCTTTTTTTTCTTTTCCGCTTCAGAAAAAAATCCGGATTCCCAAAAATATTCACTATCCGCTGGTGGTCAAGCCCGCGTTTGAAGACGGGTCGGAGGGGATCTCTCAGGCATCGGTTGTTCGCGGTCCGCAGGCGCTTCGGGAGCGGATCGAGTTTGTTCATGACCGGTTTTCTCAGCCGGTTGTGGCGGAGGAATATATCGAAGGCCGGGAATTCTATATCGGGATTCTCGGAAATCGTCGGCTGACTGTTCTGCCGCCCCGGGAATGCGTTTTTCCGTCTGAAGAAGGGCCATCGCTTTTGACGTACAGCGTCAAGTGGAACAAGGAGCATCGGCAAAAATGGAATATTGAGTTCACAGACGCGGAGGTTGATCCAGAGGTCCTCAAAAAGATTAACCGCATCTGCAAAAAGGTGTATCGTGTTCTTCATTTGCAGGACTACGGCCGGGTCGATCTGCGTCTGAC
>DSCZ01000265.1 GCA_011048855.1 Desulfobacteraceae bacterium
GGATGTGACAAAGGATGCGGTGCCCCATGCCGTTTTCCTGCCATGGCGGGATTTCCCGCTCACATATGGAACCTCCATCCGGTAACATGTCTCTACGGGGGCAGCGGGTATGGAACCGGCAACCGGGCGGAGGATTCAGGGCACTGGGCACATTTCCGGAAAGGCGGATCTCTTTCTGTTCCGCATCCGGGTCCGGGATGGGAACCGCCGAAAGCAACGCCTCCGTATAGGGGTGGTATGGTGGGGCATAAATGGTTTCAGCCGGGCCTATTTCCACAATCTGCCCGAGATACATCACCGCGATGTCATCTGAAAAGAAACGGACAACGCTGAGGTCATGTGCAATGAAAATCATCGATGAACCGAAAACGTGCTGAATTTCCAAAAGCAGGTTGATCACCGCCGCCTGTACGGATACGTCAAGTGCTGAAACCGGCTCGTCACATATGATCAGGTCCGGCCTGCTCGCAAGGGCCCGTGCAATTCCGACCCGCTGCTTCTCTCCACCGCTCAATTGCCTCGGGAGCCTGTTGTAATAGGTTTCTCCGAGTCGAACAGCCTTGAGCAGCCGGATGACTTCTTCTTTTACCCTGTGCTTTGGTACGGTCTGGAAGCGCTTTATGGGCCTGGCGATCTGCCAGCCCACCGTATAGGACGGATTGAGTGTTGAGTCAGGATTCTGAAAGACCATTTGCATTTCGCGAATCAGTCTCTTATCGCGGTCGGACACCTGCTTGGTCGCATCGACTCCCAGGAATTCGACTTCTCCGGCTGTCACAGGCTCGAGGCCTATCAATCCTTTGACAAGGGTCGATTTGCCGCACCCGGATTCCCCGACGACGCCGAGGGTCCTCCCCTTGGCTATCCGAAGGCTCACGTCGTCCACGGCCTTGACGTATTTTTTCTCTCCCAGGCCGAAAAGGCTGACCACCGAGTTGGATTCCTGCGGGTAGTAAACCTTTAGCCCTTCCATCGAAAGGACTTCGCTTTCACTTGTTTCCTGAATCTCTGCCGATGCGGGAGATTTTTTTGCTCTGAATGTTTTCCTTCGTTGATCCAGTTCCCGGGCGTAAATGCATCTGGCCCGGTGTTTTTCATTGACGTTTACAAAAGGCGGGCGTCCCGCCGTGCATTCTTCGGTGGCGTAGTCGCAGCGTGGGGCGAATACGCATGCGTTGCGGGGCCGTTCAGATGGCGGAGGAACCCTGCCGCGAATCGGGTTGAGGATGGATTCGTGCTTGCTTTCCCCGAGCCGGGGGACACTTGCAAGCAAGCCCATCGTGTAGGGGTGGGAAGGGTTCTGAAAAATGTCTCGTACCGGTCCCAGCTCGACCTGTTCGCCCGCATACATCACGCACATGTAGTCGCTTACCCTGGCGACAACCCCCAAATTGTGCGTTATGAATATATTGGCGGCATTGAATTCACTTTTGAGCTCCTCGATTAAATCCAGCACCGCGGCTTCAACCGTGACATCGAGGGCCGTCGTGGGTTCGTCCATGATCAACAGCGGAGGGTTGTTGAGCATCGCCATGGCGATCACCACTCGCTGCTGCTGACCACCCGATATCTGGTGGGGGTAGCGGTTCATCACCGCCTCCGGGTCCGGCATGTATACCCGTTTCAACATTTCCACCGACCGTTCCCACGCTTCTTTAAAGGAAATGGGCTGGTGGAAGGTGAGCACCTCGGTTAGCTGTTCTCCGACTCGAACCGAGGGGTTTAAAGCCTGCA
>DSCZ01000031.1 GCA_011048855.1 Desulfobacteraceae bacterium
AGCTGGAAGGACGGCTGGGAAAGCTCCTGGCACGCCAGAAAGATCTGGAGCGGGAAATCGACGGTCTCAAGGGGAAAATCGCCTCCCGTGATTCGTCGAGCCTGATTGACAGCGCCGTCGAGGTGGGCGGAATAAAGATTATCGCCACCGCCGTTCCGGCGCCGGACGCGAAAAGCCTGCGCGATGCCGGCGACAGACTGCGCGACAAGCTCGGTTCGGGAGTTATCTGCCTCGGCAACGCGGCGGACGGCAAAGCCCTGCTCCTCTGCATGGTGACGAAAGACCTTGTCGGACGCTATCATGCGGGAAACATCATCAAAGAAATCGCCCCCCTGGTTGGCGGAAAAGGCGGCGGCCGTCCCGACATGGCCCAGGCCGGCGGCTCAAAACCCGAAGGACTCAACGAAGCCTTCCGGGCATTCAAAAAAATCATCGAAACATCCGAAAAAAATACCTGAGCCCTCAACCCCCCGGTCATCCTGAGCTCCGTCGAAGGATAGATCGGGTGTACATATTACCCTCCCCTGGCAGGAGGGAATGCACTCTTAACTTTCCCCTCCCCTGGAGGGAGGGGATTAAGGGGAGGGGGTGAAGGGGTCCCAAACAATTACTATCGTACCATAACGTTCGTACAAACCATCCGGGGTCGTGTTTGAAATTGCAATGAAACCACTATTCCAGTAATACTATAAAGAGCGTTTTTGCCGATGAACATTGCTTTGACAAAAAACAAGTTCCGTATACACTTCAACCAGGAAATGTCTTATGAAACAGTCCATCCGGAAAGCGATAACAGAGAGGCTGGAACGAAGGGATGAAATCCTGCTCGCCTTCGTATATGGGTCGGCAGCCGTCGGACGGGATACATCGGACAGCGATCTGGACATTGCCATCCTGTTCAAAAACGGGCCATTCCCTGATCAGGAAGCAGCCATACGGGACGAGCTGGAAGAGGTATCAGGAAAAGAGATAGACCTGCTGTCCCTTAATAATGCATCACCGATCATCAGAATGCAGGTGGTTAAAGGCGGCCAGGTGCTCCTGGCCCGGGGCAGCGCCCGGGAAGAATTCTTTACCCGTACCGTCAACGAATACGACGACCTCAAGTATATAAGAAGGGAAATCGAAAAAAACATCCACAAAGGAAGAATCTATGCCTGACCGCGACATCATCCTTGCGAAAATTGCGATCATCCAGCGGTGCCTGAAGCGGATTCAGGATACCACCGACGGTGACCCGGAAACCCTCGAAGATATCGACAGGGAAGATATATTCGTTCTCAACCTGCAACGGGCCGTACAGGCGGGCATTGATCTCGCGTCTCACGTAATCGCCGCGGAAGGTCTTGGCTTGCCGGGAACGGTGAAAGAACACTTTGAATTGCTCGAGCTGTCTTCAGTCATATCAAAGACAACAGCGGCAAAAATGAAAGCCATGACCGGATTCAGGAACATCGCCATCCATGATTACCGGAAAATAGACAAAGACATCCTGAAATCAATTCTGAAAAACAACCTTTCCGACCTTGAGCAGTTCTACATAGAACTGCTGGAACGCTTCGCGATACTTAACGACACAGAATCAACCTGATAAACAGTCAGGCCCGCGGGTTCATCCTGAGCCAACGTA
Source organism: Desulfobacteraceae bacterium (assembly GCA_011048855.1). Next base: position 1,631 of record DSCZ01000031.1, read on the forward strand.
ATATGATAATTATTAAATAACGCCCCTTCCCGTATAGTACCCGTAAGAGTGAATCCAGAAGTATTTAAAAACACTGGATACCGGCCTCCGCCGGTATGAC
>DSCZ01000480.1 GCA_011048855.1 Desulfobacteraceae bacterium
AAACAAGGCCCGGACCTTGTTTATCGAAGGTCTCAAAGATCCCCGGCTTGTTGACGGCCTTCCTCCCGAACGCCAGGCCCTGATGAAAGCCCAGATGATCCACGGCCTGGCCGACAACGGGATCTTTGACCCGGAGGCTCTCCGGATAGGCGAAGATTTGCTGAAACAGCAGAGGACCGCTTCCACCCTCAGCGCCGTATCCAAATTGAGAGCGGGCATGGGAGATACGCCCGGGGCCATCGGCCTGCTGGAAGAAGCGCGCGATCTTGAACCCGATCCCAAAAAAAAGTCGGGTTACGAAAAGCGCATCGCTGACTTGAAGGCCAGGTGAATGACCTGACAACTGCAATAGCCGAAAGAAATGGAGAATAATCGGATTATGCCCTGCAAGATCGGCCAGCCCTGTCTTTACTGCCTGCACTACCGGGGGGAACGCCGTTGCGCCGCCTCCTCGGTGCAATTCCCCGCGAATTCTGGTTTTTCGAAAAACCCCATGTCGAAGTGGTGGACGGCCGGCAGGGAAACCATGTGTACACGCCGGATCCGGACAACAACCCCGACTGGCCCTACCTTCCCAAACTGCGCCGCTACCTCGGCCTCGAACCCCTCCAACATTCCCCGGAAGAATAAAAGAGTAATGTGTATCCCTTTTTCTGCCAGCAAACAGCCGCCAGCGAAGGTTTTCCTGCCCCCGTTATGGGCCTGACGCAAAGTCGGGTCAGTATCTGATGGGTTCGCGGAAGAAGCGTTGTTGTTCCTCTTTCAATTGCTCGCGGTCGGGTTCCGGCCAGTTGAAGTTTTCAAAGAAGTGAATCGCCGTATCCAGGGTCAGACGATCGGCGTTTTCAAGTAACTCCTGGCGGGTGAAAACCTCTTCCGGAGATTTGATTTCATTAAGAGCGGTTTTGTATATGATGTTCCACTTCTTTTCGATATCGGTTTCCACCAGGACCCGGCCGCGCACGCCATGGAGCCCGATTTCCACACTGAATTTGTCGATCTGCTTGGGCAATTGCCGGACATACCCGGAAAGAAAGGTGAAGTATTCGGTGATTGTGTGGAGCAGAGATGAAATCCCGGCTGTACCGGAATAGTTGTCCCAATCGCGCTCAGCGGTTTCGTCCAGCAGCATGTCCAGGGCATCGAAGAATTCCTCTCTGGACAGGGGGTCGTCCTCGTGCAGGGAGGCGTAATGCTCGAACCGTCCGGACCGATCCAGGCGCCACCATTCCTTGTGAGTCTTCCTGGCGTGGGCATATTGAATACAGCCGTCCGACTCATCCAGGTTCTCAGGCCGGAAAAACGAAAACGGCCATCCCCGGAGCCGTACCTGACACGTTTCAACCAGCTCGCGGCATTCCGACAACGATAAAAACTCCCCTTTTACCAGATGCGGACCAAACCGCACCCGCCAATACGCCCCCTTCCTCAATTTTTCAATCATAACCCTTCCCCGATTGTTTTCATCTTATTTCCATTACTGCTTTTCTGTAAAATACGTTTGGTTGGCACCTTACTTAATCAGCATTGCTCAGTGCCACTTTCATACTATCCAAACTTGGGATAAACTGGCAAGAATAGATGATCTGGCGTCACCCCATTTTTCACAGGTCAAAACTCCATTCCCGACATTTTCCATTGAAAATCAGGGAAAAGCGATTGTTTCAGATTCATTCCCCTCCTGATTTGGTTCATCGTTTTCCGATGAG
>DSCZ01000200.1 GCA_011048855.1 Desulfobacteraceae bacterium
AATGGAGGTTCCGGTGGATGAGGTTGTTGTCGGCGACGAGGTGGTTGTCCGGCCCCTGGTCTTTGCTTCAAGCAGCCGGCCTAGGATTATGAACGCGACGATCATCGCGGCCCCGTCGAAATAAACGTGGGCTTCGATGCCTCCAGCTGAAAAAACCCCCGGGAAAAAAGTCGCTAAAGAAGAATAAAAGTAGGCCGCGGAGGCACCGACAGCCACAAGCGAATTCATGTCCGCCGTTCTCTGCCTGGCCGCTTTCCAAGCGCCGGAGAAGAACCGTCTCCCCACCCAGAAAACCGCGGGCGTGGCAAGGACGAAGAGAGCATAAAGCATCGCCTCCCGCGGAACGTCCCGGATCAACGGAAACCAGTGCTGCATCGATCCGATATGGATCGCCACGCTCAGCACAGCCCCGGTCACGAAGCGGATTTTGAGATCCCGCAGATCCTTTTGACGAGCGGCATCCCCCGGATCCTCACCGGATTCCTCGGGGATTCCCAGGTATTCATACCCAGCATCCCCCAGGGCCTTTCCCACCGATGAAACCCCGGCCCAAACCGGCTCATGAACCAGCGTGGCCCTGCCGGTCGCAAGGTTAACCGACACTTCCGTCACCCCCTCAAGGGCAGCAAGCATCGATTCAACCCTCCGAACACACGCGGCGCATGTCATGCCTCCGACGCTCACCGTCGTTTTCACCGAGGAGTCCGAAGATTCCCGGCTGACGGCTGTCACCTTATATCCCAGGTCCGCGACAGCCTCCTGGATAGCTTCTACAGTCACAACCGAGGGGTCGAACTCCACCAGTGCGTTTTCGAGCGCGAAATTGACCGCCGCCCGTTCAACGCCCTCCATCCCTTCGAGCCCCTTCTCTATGCGCCGCACACAGGCCGAACAAGACATTCCGCCGATCGACAGCGTGACTTTCTCAGGAGACTTCATACCCGGCCTTGCTGATCACTTCAGCGACTTTTTTCATATCAACCGGGCTTTCTTCTCGAAATTCGGCCTGCCCCTTTTCCAGGTCCACCCGGACATCGGTTATTCCTTCGACTCCCTCAAGAGCCTTCGTAACTGCCTTTACACAATGTTCGCAGGACATCCCCTTGATATTTATCAAAGCCATCACGTCCCCCTTCCTTCCTCCAGAATTTCTTCACAACCGTATTTTTTAATTATAAACAGTCTATTCCCGCATTCAACAAGCTTTTTCTATGTAACTGCTGTTTTGTCAGTTCTTTCAAATATTTCTCGCCGGGACGAGCGGACCTGGAAGGAACTAACTGTAAAACGTTCGACACCGATATCGGCGCCGAGGGATCTCGATTACGACAACGACAACCGTTTCGCCTTCGCTTCACTGACAACGACGTGAGGATTTGAATTCCAAAAAGTTCTTTGGGGAGAACCATGAAAAGTTACGTCTCCGGAAACGACATGTAAAGCGGGTATTCGGTTGCGAAGCCCGGGTCCTGGGCCAATTCCAGGAATTTTATGCTGCGGCTCAAGGATTCGGCCTCTTCCCGCGCCCGGCCATCGAGCAAAGCCATCACGGCCCCCACTCCTGCCGCATTTTCGACTGCACGCACAGACCCGAATGTTGACCGGTCGGGGAACATCCCGATTGCGATCGCATTAGACCAATCGAACCGGGCACCAAAAGCACCTGTCAGCACAAGCGTATCTATAT
>DSCZ01000530.1 GCA_011048855.1 Desulfobacteraceae bacterium
CCGCTGTAAGGCCCCATAACATAGCGGTCTATCTGTTCGCGGAAAAACCGCCGGTCGCTCGGTTTTACGCGGGCCACGCTTTCGAAAAGATTCATCGCGAGGCCGTGACGCTCGGAAGATACAACAACGTCGGCGGGGCGGCCGTGGCTCTCGGCAAGCCTGTTTCGAAGGAAGGCGCTTTTGATATCCAGATCTGGAAATCTCGCCTTTATCGTTTCGCTGAACTGTTCGTCTTCCTCGAGAAGCATCACGGAAAGCAACCGGGAGGGAACCCCCAGTTCCTTTGAGGCCGTCGCTGCCAAAGGTTCCAGCTCTCCTATGATTTTTTCCACATCAAGACTCAAGGAAAGCATTTTGCCACCCGCCGAGCGCTCGCCGACCTCTACCGCCTTTTCAAACAGTTCCGGGACGCCTTTGCCTCTGACAGCCACGGTGGGAACCACAGGCACCCCAAGTTCGGCGGCCAGGCGGGACTCGTCTATGATGATTCCTTTCCGCCGGGCTTCATCAACCATGTTGAGGCAGACGACCATCGGAATTCCGGTTCCCAGAAGCTCCAGCGTCAATTCCAGGCTCCGGGAAAGCACCGAGGCGTCCAGAATATTTATAATGACGTCCGGCCTGTTCTTGAACAGGTAATCCCTGGCAAGCTTCTCCTCGGTATCCGGCGCCGAAAGCGAATAAATCCCGGGTAGATCGACAACCTCAAACTCTCTACCGTTCACCCGGACCTTGCTGCTGATAAATTCTATCGTCGTCCCGGGGAAATTGGAAACAATGGCTTTATAACCCGATACGGAGTTGAAAAGAGTGCTTTTTCCACAATTGGGCTGCCCGACAAGCGCGATCCTCACAGCCCGCCCTCCGTTTCGACCTCGATTTTTTCGGCCATGCCTCTTCCAAGGCCTATCTCCACGCCGTGGACCCTGATCATAAGAGGCCCCCCGAAAAATCCGCTCCGAATAACATCCAAACGGTCATCCGGATGGATACCCAGATTCCCGAGCCTGCGGCGCAGGCCGCATCCTCCCCGGATGTTTCTGACTATGACTTTTTCACCGGCTTTCATCTTCTCGAGTGTCGTCACTGTCCCCATCGCCGTTCTCATACCTCTCATAAAAGCGTTTGAAAGCTTCGACCCAGCCCAGTTCGATTTCGGGCTCCTTTTCAACAAACTTGGCCACCGCACGAAGACGCCGGATCGTTTCGGCGCCGGCTGCGTGCTCGATCTTGCAGGCATCCACCGAGGCGGTCTCCGAATCCAGCCCCAGTACGTGTTCGAGAAAATTTGCAAGAACCCGGTGACGTTCTACTACGCCCCATGCAACTTTCTCCCCCTTGCTGGTGAGATGCACAAAACCATAAGGTTCCTGGTGAACCAGACGGCGGCGCTTGAGGGTCTTCATCGCGCCGACAACACTGGGGGTCGACACATCCAGATGTTCTGCTATGGTCTTGACCCGGGCGGCTCCATGTTCCGCACACAGATGAAAAATTGCTTCCAAATAATCCTCCATCTGTGCGCTTAACGCTGTTTCATTCTGCATATTTATTTTGGTTCATCCGGTTCTTGCGTACATAGGGGTTGAAAAAAATAGACAATCAGGTTCTCCTCTTTGGTGAAGTGCAATTCATTGAAGGAGGAGAGCCATCATGTCCACAAGTATTTTGTATC
>DSCZ01000164.1 GCA_011048855.1 Desulfobacteraceae bacterium
CGCCGGGGAGATTCATAAAAGATCAGTGTCGCCTCTATCTCCTTCAGACTTTCGAGACGCCGCTGACGGGGACCGGGACGCGGCGGCAGGAAAGGATGCCAGGAGTATAATTAAATTTGGTTGTGATACTCTAAAATTGATCAGTTAAAGACAGTAATGTCCGGTTAAGGACTTGCATATAAATTTTGTGGTGGATCATGGCTCAGCTCATTGTAATTGAGCTCCTCTGCCTCGGCTGCTCTGGACTCGTTGAGGATTTTGTTTCGTAACTCTCGAACCCTTTTTATGCTGACCCTCTCGCCGTGCTGCTCATGACAGTTGATTGCGAGGAGAAGGTAGGTGATGAGTCCCGAAAGAATTTGAATCATCAGGCCATGCGCGCTTCTTGATATCAGGTGGTACACCTTCAGGTGCCGTTTCCACCAGGCGAAGAATTCCTCTATGTCCCAGCGGAGCTTGTAAATTTGGGCAATCTGTTCGGCGGTCAGGTCAAAGCGGTCAGTGGCCACCCAATATTTTATACCGCCGACCTCGTAGCCGACGAGGCGGAGAGGCGTTTCCGTCTGGTTGACACCAGGTTGGCCCAGCTGGACTTTGGCATCAAAAAATACGATGCTGCCGGGAAGGATCTGGTAGCTTTCCAGACAAGTCCTTTTGGTATTGGCCTTGATGCGGCAGACGAAGTGTTTTGCTTCACTCTGCAAGGTGTCGAAATTGCGATGGCACTGATAGCCCCGGTCCATAATGCCGGTTTGACCAGGCTCCAGAATTGCGCTGACAAAAGGGCGTTCAGCGCCCTTGCCGTCGGTGAGGAATATTTTTCGAGGAATTGACCGGTTGACATCAAATCCGACATGGGATTTCGCCTTCTTGACGCCATCGCGATAGTCGGCCCAGTGCATTGAAAGCACGGCATCAATAAGAGAGCCGTCGATAGCGACCAGCTCGCCGAGCTCAGGGAATTTAAGAGGCAACACGGTGGACGCCTGTTTTTGCAGTTCTTGGAAGACGAACATGAACTGCTCAAGGCCGCGTTCATGCATGGCCTCGAAAAAAGAACTTTTTTGTATCCCACCCGGCGGCGCGATGCTATTGCGAGCATAGTCGTCCTCCTGTAGGGCCTGGATAAGATGCCGACCGGAGGAGTGCTCTTCCAGGTGGAAGAAAATAAGGGCGTAGAGTTGATGTTCAAATTCCATTTGCAGTGGCCTGTTGCATCGCGATTCAAGTAACGGCGCGCTTGGCAGAACTGCGACCAAGGGGCGGCATAATTGCTTGAACGAGCGGACAACGTAGTTTTTTTTGGGGGAGATTGATCGCGGCATTTCCATAACTCCTTGAAATAATTGGATAATTATGAAAAATTCGCGACCGATTCTCAGCGATATGTCAAGCGAAAAATGCCACCCATTTGTAATAGTTTTAAATAGTTACCATGCAATTCCTTAACCGGACAACACTGAGTTAAAGAGCTAGTGATTACGGAAAATTGACCACCCACAGCGACCTTTTCTGTATATGGTTTTTAAAACCATAAGCAGAGAGGTGAAAGGATGCTTAGGATGGATCAATATGAACATATCCGAACAGCCAATCGGGTATACGGTCACAGTCTCAGTAAGATTTCCAGAGATACTGGTCATTCACGCAACACCATTAGAAAGGC
>DSCZ01000072.1 GCA_011048855.1 Desulfobacteraceae bacterium
ATTTTCGAGATATGGGTCTGGTTTACGAAATTGAGTTTGTCCATGTCAAAAACCGCGGCTTTCCTGGTTACTCTGGCCAGATCGAACATGCCGACGGCTTCCTTGCGGGTGAATATTTCCCTGTCGTCCCCGGGATTCCATCCAAGAAGCGCAAAATAATTAAATATTGCGTCCGGGTGATATCCCATTTCGCGGTATTCATAAACGCTGGTAGCACCATGGCGTTTGGAAAGTTTTTTCTTGTCCTTTCCAAGAATCATCGGCAAATGAGCAAAGACAGGAATATCCCAATCCAGAGCCTGGTAAAGGAGGATCTGTTTCGGAGTATTGGAGATATGGTCTTCGCCTCTTATTACATGGGAGATGTCCATGGTGTGGTCGTCAACAACAACGGCAAAATTGTAGGTCGGAAATCCGTCGCTTTTTATCAAAACTATGTCCTTAAGGGTTTCGCTTGCCATTTCGATATGGCCGTATACTGCATCGTCAAATGCAACGGTCCTCCCCTGGGGCACAGAAAAGATCAAGGCTTCTCCGTCTTTGTATGCCTGTCCCGATTCCAGAAGTTTTTCGGCATGTTCCCGATATATGGCGATCCTTTCTGATTGCCGGTAGGGTCCATGTCCTCCTCCTGTATCCGGTCCCTCATCCCAGTCAAGTCCCAGCCAACGCATGCCCTGGAGGATGGTCTGCCCGTGTTCTGCCGTGGATCTAGTGAGATCGGTATCTTCTATTCGAAGGACGAAAGAGCCGCCGTTCCTGCGGGCCCAAAGCCAGTTGAAAAGGGCTGTATGGGCTCCTCCGATATGAAGCGCTCCCGTGGGACTGGGTGCGAAACGCACGCGGATTTTTCCGTTCATTATTGTTCATCCTTTCATGGTGGTATGCTATTCGATGTTGAAAACGCACAGTGCAGTATACCCCAAAAATGCCGGTCAAAGGAGATGTAGACATTGTCGGGGAAAACCCTTCTTCTGGTGGATGGCCACGGTCTTGCATTCCGCGCGTTTTATGCGCTTCCGGAACTTAACGCGCCTGACGGAACTCCCACGAACGCAATTCTGGGATTTGCGAATATGCTTGTCAAGACTGTCGAAGAACTCAGGCCCGATTTGGCTGCAGTAGTTTTTGATGCCCCCGGCCCCACCTTCAGGCACGAAGCCTACAAGGCTTACAAGGAAGGACGGCAACCCACACCTGAGGAATTCAAACAACAACTACCCTTCATAAAGGATTTTTCCTGCAGAATGGGTTTCAGAGTTGTGGAAAGGCCGGGTATCGAGGCCGATGATGTGATCGCATCGACAGCCCGATCAGCAGCCGAACAGGGGATCAGGGTTGTCATCCTGACAGCGGACAAGGACATTCTTCAGGTCCTTGCCCCGGGACTTACGGTTATGAGGCCTGTAAGGGGAGTAAGCGAGTTCAGGGTCTACGACGAAATTATCTTCCAGGAGGAATGGGGTTTCCCGCCTGTGGCGATGGCCGATTATCTGGCGATGGTTGGAGACAGCGTTGACAACGTTCCGGGCATCAAGGGCGTGGGGGATAAAACAGCCAGGACATTGCTTGCCAGTTATGGCTCACTGGAGAAAGTCTACGAAAATCTCGAAGACATGAAACCGGCCCTTAGGAAAAAACTTGAAGAGGGATATGAA
>DSCZ01000332.1 GCA_011048855.1 Desulfobacteraceae bacterium
CTCAAAAACAGAATCCTTGTCAAAGACGGACGCGATAATTTTTCGCATATCATAGGATTTCTTGGATTCCCGAGGCACAGCGGAGAGGAGATACTCGTCACGCCGGTTGCGATCATCCCTGTCGGCGTACTTTCGGAGCGGCATTTCCCACACGTTTGCAGGCATATAGTCGAGAAATTTTCTGGCCTGCTCAAAGGCGTCTTCTTCACTTTCGGCTTCGTTGTCCACGACGCCGCTTATTCTCGTGTGGATCTGGTATCCGCCCAGTTCTTCCTTTGAAATCCGCTCGCCCATCGCCCACTGCACAAGCGGAGGACCGCCCACGAAGACCTGCGATTTTTCTTTCACCATGACTGAAAAATGCGATTCCACCGTCTCCATCGCCCCTATCCCCGAAACAGACCCCAGCACCAGTGAAACAATTGGCACCATGGACATCAGTTCCACTCCGAGCAGCCTCTCCCGGTCCCTGCCCGCGGGCAGGTCAACGTATCCCTTTTCGGCGATTTCCCTGATGCTGCCGCCGGCTCCGTCAAGCAGCCTTACCACGGGGAGACGCATTTCATGCGCCATCCTGGCGATGTAAGCCAGCTTTGCCTTGAACAGATCTCCCACGGAAGCGCCCTGGATAGTGAAATCATCTCCATGCACTACTACCTTGCGGTCGTCTATGGTTCCGAGGCCCATCACTATTGGACAGGGAACTATGCTGAGCAAATTGTGTTTGTCATCATATTTAGTCGCTGCCGCAAGGACCCCTGTTTCGGAAAAAGAGTTCTCGTCCAGCAGGGCGTCTATACGTTCTCGTATTGTGAGTTTGCCGTGGTCATGCTGTCTCTTTACATTCTTTTCACCGCCCATTTGATAGGCGGTCTGCTTCCTCTTATCTATTTCATCTACTTCAGGTTTCCATGTCATGTTTCTTCTCCTTTCACATTCCTTCTGTTTCCACGGATCATATCCCCCGATCCCGCATTCAATACGGTTGATTCGAAAGATGCCGACTCTCTCATCTTCAGGAAAAAGCGGCTCATCGCGCAAGTCGCTTCTTTCCTTCACGGTCGGTGATTTCGAACCGACAGAAGGTACCCTTCTCGGGTATCTGCATGGAACAAATCAGCGGTCCGCGCGCATACCGTTTGGCGCGTACCGGCGACGTCCGAACGGAAACCGCCGCCGGCTCGAACAACAGGCCATTACCGTCCGTTTATCCTCGGCCGGCGGCACGACTGTGCATCCCGCCTATTCCAAAACCATCAATACCTGATCGGACTCAACGGAGTCCTTCGCTTTAACCATGATCTCCTTGACATTGCCGTCGTCCGGCGCATAAATGGGATTTTCCATTTTCATCGCCTCGAGAATCAGCAGCTCGTCATCCTTTTTTACGGAATCACCAACGTTTACAAGAATTTCGATGACTGTCCCCGGCATGGGAGCCAAAATCTGAACTGCCATGGTGACACCTCCTTTTTTATACTTTATAGTGTGAATTTATTATATTTTTGTACGTATGCCCGTTTTCACCCCAGTATACCGATAAAGACCCCTCCGGCGATGGCGGCGCCGATGGCGCCCGCGACATTCGGTCCCATGGCGTGCATGAGCAGGTAATTCTGCCGGTTCTCCTTCTGGCCCATGACCTGGACA
>DSCZ01000536.1 GCA_011048855.1 Desulfobacteraceae bacterium
GCTGGCCCGATGAGACACCGGAGCTCAAGATATTCTACCCGACTTCTCTGCTTGTCACGGGCTTCGATATCCTCTTTTTCTGGGTGGCCAGGATGATGATGATGGGAATTCATTTTATGGGCGAGGTGCCGTTCAAAGAAGTTTATATCCATGCGCTGGTGAGGGATGCGGAAGGCAAAAAGATGAGTAAAAGCAAGGGGAATGTGATAGATCCCCTCGAGGTGATGGATGAATTCGGCACCGATGCCTTCCGGTTCACCCTGGCCGCCATGGCCGCGCAGGGCAGGGATGTGAAGCTGTCAGAGGAACGGATCATGGGGTACCGTCATTTCGTGAACAAACTCTGGAACGCAGCTCGTTTTGTTCTGATGAACCTCGACGGGGTTCCCGGCGTGGAAACCGCCCCCACGACTCTCCATGACCGGTGGATTTTCGCAAGGTTGAACCGTGTAAGCGGCGATGTGGCTGTTGCACTGGATGAGTATCGATTCAATGACGCCGCGACCGCCTGCTATCAGTTTGTGTGGCATGAATTCTGTGACTGGTACCTGGAGATGGCCAAATTGAGCCTCTATCACAAAAACCCTGATGAACGGAATGCGACGGCTATGGTTTCATTGAAAGCCTTGAAAACCATTCTTTCGCTGCTTCACCCTTTTATGCCGTTTGTCACCGAGGATATCTGGCAGAAACTTCCGGGCTGCACCGGAAGTATCATGGAAGCCTCGTTTCCGGAGTCGTCCTGGTTCGAAGCCGACGACGCCGCATGCGCGGAAATGAATCTGCTGAGCGGAGCGGTCACCGCGATTCGCAACATAAGAGGGGAGATCGGAATTCCACCGTCCACGAAAGTCGATGTTGTCGTCGATGCGCCGAACCCGGAAGACGAAAAGGTTCTCAAAGAGAATCTTCAGCATATCGTAAATCTGTCCAGGGTGAACCATGTTGAATTTAACGCCGGAGCTACAAAACCACCATCATCTGCGACCGCTGTGTTCGAGCACATACAGGTCCACGTTCTGTTGAAAGGCGTGATGGATTTTGAAGAGGAAAAGAGACGGTTGACGAAGGAAATCAGCAAACTTGAGAAAGATATCGCATTTTCAAGGAAAAAACTTGAAAATGAAGGCTTTTTGAGCAAGGCTCCGAGCGAGGTGATAGCAGAGGTCAAGGAAAAAGTGGGGATCATGGTGGCAAAGCGGGATAAGCTCGTTAATAACATGGACTTTATTAAGGGAATGGAACAATAAATCAAGGAGGGTTGGACCGATGGCAAGACACAAGAAGATAGAGCGAAGGCGCGAACTTGACCGGCAGAGGCGCAGGCGGAAGAAACGCCTGAAGGAAAGAGCCAAGGAAGCGGCCGAAGTCAAGGCCTAGGGATCATTTCATTTTTCGAGGGCCATACTAATCCCGGTCTAAGGTTTTCCACAACCTGTGGAAGTGGTGCACCGGCCCGTGGCCTTTGCCGATTTCATACTCTGCACCGGCTTTTATCGCTGAGGCCAGGTATTCCCTGGCCTTGAAGACGGCTTCCTCGAGAGGGAGCCCATGGGCGAGAAACGCTGCAATAGCCGAGGACAGGGTGCAGCCTGTGCCGTGATTGTTGCGGGTGTCCACCCGGGCGCCCGGTATATGAA
>DSCZ01000518.1 GCA_011048855.1 Desulfobacteraceae bacterium
GTACATGGAACTGCCCGAACCCTACCGAATGCAGGCGGTTAATAACGCTGAAAAGGAAGACATGCTTGGAATGAAATCAAAATCCCTGGGAGGAGCTCTATATGCTTTTCCGTGGGAAGTCACACCTGAAGGTTATGATTACTGGAAGGTGTTATTCGGAAAAGTTGAAAAAGGCGAGTTCAACGAAGAATAAGAAGAGGATGGGGGTTAGAGGCAGGGAGGCAGATGGGCCGGGCATGGCCGGTTTTTCCTGATATGGCCTGATCAGCGACAATTATAATTCCCGGCCCGGGAAAAATAGTTGACGTCAGGCACATAATCCATGCGTCCGTCGGCGTTCCAGTTTTCGGTACCCCATCATTCTACCTTATCTTTAAATTTCATATTCTTCAGAACATGACGGAAATAATCCTTGGACCAGACATCCAGATCCCTTGCCTGGGGGACAAAGGGAAGTACATCGGCCTTGGCGGCCTCAAAGTCAACCGAGTCGATCCGCAGATCAATCATCTTGATACAGCGAGCTTCATCCAGCGGCGCGTCCGCCTTATAAACCCCTTTTTGCCGGAGCCTTGCTTCCAGGTGAGGAAGCAGCAGCGGAATGTTTTTTCTCACCAGGAAAGAAAAATCGAACCAGTCCCGGCCCTTTACCCGGTTCAGCCAACCGCGCGACAACACTGCATCCATTTTCCCAGCAAAAAGCGCGGGTCCCGAGTAGCTGCGTAAAGAGAAGGGCACCGGCTCGTCGATATATGCAGCTTCATATTCGGCATGCGGAGGAGGATCAATATCCACTTCCAGCTTTACCTTGCAAAGGGCGTCGCGATGTATCCTGTCGGTAACAGCCCTGGGCACATTGACCTTCAACAGATGAATGCGGGTATTTGCCTTTATAAAAGCAGATGCTATCGGTGAAGCCTGTTTCTTATGATGTTCCTGGATGTCCACGGTAAACCCGAAAGCCTGCAACTCGTCACGTAATGGGGAAAGAACGGCGCCAAAGGAGAATGCTTTATTCGGTGATGTCAAAGAGAAATCCAGGTCCTCGGAAAACCTGTCCAGATGATACAGCAGCCGGAGAGCCGTTCCGCCGTAAAAGGCGGCATCAGAGAAAAAACCGCCGCGCGACAACCCCAGCAGGGAAATTGACTGAATCGTCTCTGAAAGTGCTCGATCCACCGCGCCATTAGATTTTTCAAGATAGGATTCGAATAATTGTACGGTTGCCTCACGCATGGCTTCGTTTCCTTATGAATTTCACGAACGTGCCCAGTGTGGTGGCCTTGTAACGCTCCGCCAGTGATGTCAATGCCCCAACATCCAATTGGTCGAACACCCATGTGTCCAGCCGGAGGTCCTCAAACAGCAGTTGCTCAAGGCGCCCCATGGACCGGATCACCGGGCTTCGATACAGCTCATCGCAAAGCGCTTTTTCAGCAGAGGCGATAAGAAAACGATGCTCACCTTCACCGGTAAACACCACACCATGCGGATACGCCTCCGCCGGAACATCCTGATACAGAAAAGAGCCCACCGGTGTATCATATCTTTTGGATCGTCCCTTCTTATAAGTCGCCGACGTTACATGAACAACATGCTCCGGGATGAGCCCGTGCCACCGCAGGGCATAAA
>DSCZ01000477.1 GCA_011048855.1 Desulfobacteraceae bacterium
ATGAGTGCGTCGCGCACCATCGACTCCACCAGCACGTCGGAGTGCTGACGGGGCAGGTTTTCCGCCGGGATAAAACGCCAGGAAGATTTGTCCGCAGATTTCGCAGATGGGCGCAGATTATTCTTAAGATTTTCATCTGCATTAATCTGCGTCATCTGCGGATAGTCTTCAGGCTCTTCGGCAACCATGTTCGAAGTCACGCCGCCGCAGAGCGTGTCGAGAACCATCTGTTCGACCGTGTTTTCTTCGTTAAACATGGCGAACTCCATTACTAAGCAGGCCACATGACAACGACTGTTTCAGTTCCGTCGTCTTAGCGATTTGCTCTGATATTATGTGCCTCGCCGAATTTAACTCCCTGAAAATTAGCTCCACGATGGCTTGTTCTTTATCAGACGGTACAGGCACATCCATTTCTTTAAGTTTGATTGCCGTTAGATGGGCTATGGTGGAATGTCCTGTAAGAGCTTTGAATAATCCCTTCCTGTCAGCCCACATCATAAATTGTAGCATTACTTCCGATGAGAAATTGGAAATGGGCCGGAGTCGATGCAGTGCCTTTTGGTAATAGCAATTTTCAATTTCCCCATGCCATATTGCGCTGCGTCCTACCTCGCCCCCTTCACAGACGAGAATATCTCCTGGGACCAGTGCAAACTTCTCACGCTCTTTTTCAGAGAAGTCCATTTCCTGGACCTTTTCCAGATCAATACGATCCCATTGGACGTTGTAATTGGCTAAGTACTTAAATGATGAATTTCCCGTTTTGGCCTTTGGCGACAGCATTTTTCCAAGTTGAACGGAAAATAGGTTTTTCAGCTTCTTTGTTGGCCAATTCTTTCTGGAGAAAAATTCCACTCTGTGAACGGATGTTAAAATGTTTAGAACTGAATAAACCCGTCGCCATTGCTCCACCGCCTCATCCGCCGCCCACAGGATCTCGGCAATGCGCTTCTGTTCATCAAGGGGCGGCAGCGGGAATTCAAAATCCTTCAATGCCGTCCAACTGGTTCTCGGCGACAGCGATCCGGCTGAGGTATCAAGCGCATGATTGAAAAAGGCATCACTCTGGCAGATAAACGGCAGAAGTTCCGGCAACAGAATCTTTCTGTTTTTCGGCTCGAACGTCAGGATACCCCCGGAGCAAATGCCTTCAAACTCAGCATAGGCAACTTTGCGTTGATAAGCCCGGCGCTTGCCGAAGAGCGTCTGCCCCGGCACGAACTTGCGGGTAAAGGAAGTACCATCTGCAACAGAGTTCCAGCGCCGGATATGCAGATTCTCAGGATCGATGTGTTCAAGCCCGACGATTTTTTCAACGCCATTGGCCTCGGGCTCACGCTCCACGAGGTTGGCGTTCTTCACCACCTCGCCGAAATTCACCATCTTCCAGCCGGGCTTCAGAGATTGCGTGCTCATTAGCAGTCTCCCATATTCAATGCTTCATCAACCCAGCAGATCGCCCGCCGCAAGTTGTCAGCCAGTGGGCCTTTTGCCGATGCGTAGTGCTTGTTAAACCAATTCCGCAAAAGCTCTCGGATATACTTCGAGTTGGATTTGACCTCGTCTGCCGTCAGTCCGCGTATGGCTTGAAGGCAATATTCAAGCTCTTTCCCCGTAAGGC
>DSCZ01000207.1 GCA_011048855.1 Desulfobacteraceae bacterium
GGACAGATGTACAACGGCTGCAGCGAGGGTTTCCTTGAGCGGAGCCTGGTCTCCGGACAGCCGATAGCCTCTTTTGTGCAGGCTGCCGCCGGCAAGGTCCATGCTGATCGCCGCCCGGTTTCCCTCGAGGTACAAATGCAGCGTTATATCTGGGTTCTGTGTGTCTACATCTGGTCGACGGCCGAAGTCGGCCGTGAAACGATCGACGACTGCGTCTTTGAGCCTGAGGGCTGCGAAATGGGTGTTGGAAATGGAGGCCCGGGTGGCTTTGCACAGGACCGAGATGGTTTTTTCCGGGTTGAAGCGGGAAGACCAGTCGATATCGAATGCCTGGCGGTAAAGCTCGTTTTCATCCTGTGCGTTTACCTCGGCGACGGGTTTGAGCACGCGGTGGGCGAGGCGTGACCACAGGCAGGTCCGGTAGGCCGCTTCCAGGTTTCCCTGGAAATATACTGCTCCCGGTGCTGTTTTAAGGATTCCGGCTCCGAAACCGGCGATTTCGGATGCAAGAAGGGCCTCGAGGCCTCCGGCGCAGGTGGCGGTGAATGTAACAGCTTTTTGATTTATAGCCGCAGTGTTTTCAGTCATAAAAATTCCGGACGGGGAAAAGGATTTCATTCCGAGGGATCGCCGTGGATCCAGCGGGCAATCGCCGGCAGCTCCGATTCCTCCCACTCCGCTGATGTTCGTATTTGTAGAAACTGGAGGTAAACGGCGTCAACGGCTACAACCGGCTGTTCGATGACCCCCATTTTTTCGTAGAACATCCCGTCGGGATCTTCACCCTGGTCGCGGAGCAGTTTGGGTCCCTTCAGCGATTTAAAATTCATCCACATCGAGTCCAGTGTAAAAATCCAGGTATCATCACCGATCACAAGCCTGAATTTGGCCTTTGTCACCTTCTTGTGTTCGGAAAGCGCGAAACGGGCCTCACGCAGCCGCGGGTTTTCACCGGTGCATACTACTGTTTCCCGCCTGTCGTCGGAATCCGATGTCAGCGTAAGCGTTCCGTCTATCCATAACTCTCCGGTCAGGCCGTCCGAAATGTTGAACAAACCCCCTTCGGTTTCGCTTCTGAACCATAGCCATGTCAAAAATTCCCTGCCGATAAATTCAGTATCTCTCGCTTGATCCAACACATTCATGGCCGCACCTCCCCGCCGAACGTGGAGGGCCGCATATCGTAAAGAAGATTGGGATCTTTGCCCGCTTCCTTGAGAACCCTTTCACCGATCGAATAAGGATAAACCGGTGTCAGCCCGCATTCAAAGGTCTTGATGAAGAAGGACCGGAATTCATCACACAGCTTGACGCCGGTGGCTCCGAACAGCACAACTCCGGTCGCAAGATTCCAGACGACGTCGCAGACTTCGCTGGAAGGAATGACTCGCTTGAGCAGAATAAGCCGGGTGTATTCGCGGATTTCATCCCGGCGCCTTTTAGGAAGATACTTAAGCCCCTCCCTTTCCCTGATTTCCTTTTCAGCCTCCCCGGCGTAGCGTTTAAGCGCCTTTGAAGGCACGCGTCGCGTGTCCACCCGCCATGAAAGCGCCAGGTAGGGGTCCTTGAAGTATTCCATCGCCGAGAAATCACTTTCGAGCATATCCATGA
>DSCZ01000366.1 GCA_011048855.1 Desulfobacteraceae bacterium
GCATCATCGTGCGCATCTGCTTGGTGAACATGATCAAATCCGGCGGCTTCACACTGGTCAGTCTTTCCCACAGGCTCATCCCGGCGGCGGCGGCCTGCCCTTTTTTGGCCCGGGAAATGTTCATCGGTATGAGCTTCATTTTTCCCAGGTTTTGCCGGGCCTGGTCCAGGGATTCGGCACTCAGCGTGCCGGAAACGGTTTTTCCCACTTCATTGATGGCCTTGTAGGCGAATGCGGGCATATGTTCTCCTTGAGTTGCGGGCCAAGCCAAAATTTCATTTCAGCACTCCTGAGCCAATCGATTCGTGCTGCAGTATGCTTCGTTTTCGGATTTCGCGGATACAATCCGCTCCCACAGAACATCAAAAACAAATTGAAGCCCAGTTGAGTGTCGAAACGCAGTTTTGACATAAAAGCCGGCATGTTCGAACTAATCCGCTTTACGTCATGATCGAAGAGGCGGCTTCTTCAAGCGTGGTGATGCCCTTGAAAACTTTCTCGACCGCATCTTCCTTCAACGTTTGAAGCTTGCCCTCCTTTTGAACCGCGCGGGTTATTTCCTGGGAGGAGTTCCGCTTCAAAATCATCTCCTGCACCATTTCATCGATCACCAGCACTTCGAAAACCCCGGTCCGCCCCAGATAGCCCGTCTCCATGCACTGGTAGCAACCGGCGCCTCTGTAAAGGGTGGCCCCTTCGTATTTCTCGAGGCCCCACAGCGAAAAGGTCTCCGGGGACGGCACGTAAGGCACCTTACAATAAGGGCATATCCTCCTGACCAGCCTCTGGGCGAAGGAAACCAGCATAACCGAAGAGATCAGGAATGGTTCTATTCCCATGTCCATGAACCTAGTCACTGCACCGGCGGCATCGTTGGTATGCACCGTGCTCAGCACCCTGTGGCCGGTCAGAGCCGCCTGAACAGATATGGAGGCGGTTTCCGTGTCGCGGATCTCGCCCACCATGATGATGTCCGGGTCCTGCCGGAGGATGGACCGGAGCCCGCTTGCAAACGTCATTCCCGCCCTCCGGTTCAATTGAACCTGGCGGATGCGTTCGATGCGGTATTCCACCGGGTCTTCCACGGTAATGATGTTCACATCCGTCTGGTTCAGCTCCTTCAATATCGAATACAGGCTGGTGCTCTTGCCGCTCCCGGTGGGCCCTGTGCTCAGGATCATCCCGTAGGGTTTATGCATGACTCCGGCCAGTTTTTTCTGGTCTTCGGGCCTCATCCCGAGCCGGTCCAGCCCGATCATGCCTCCGCTGCTGTCGAGCAGACGAAGCACCATGTTTTCACCGTAAATCGTGGGCAGGGAAGATACGCGGATATTGATCTCCCTGTTGTCCATCTTGATCGTGAACCGGCCGTCCTGGGGCACCCTCGAAACGGCGATATCCATGTTAGCGAGTATCTTCAGCCGCGAGACCACGGCAAGGAACATGCTTTTAAGAGGGGCCGGCACATCGTGAAGCCTGCCATCCACCCTGAACCGAATCCGGACGATATTCTTCTCCGGGCTGATGTGAACATCGCTTGCCCTGTCGCGGATGGCCTGGGAGAGTATTGAGTTTACAAGACGCACAACGGGGGCCTCTTCGGCAA
>DSCZ01000542.1 GCA_011048855.1 Desulfobacteraceae bacterium
GCGATTGCAAGCATGGGAGGGCCGGACACCAGTAAAATGAGCGAAGAAAGCACGATATCTTCCACACGCTTGATCCAGGATTGGATTCCGGAATGGGGGCTGTCGTATACGCTGATCATAGGCACCCCTTTTAAACTCAGCCAGTGGGCCTGGAGCAAATCGAAGGCCTGAAGATCCGGAACCAGGTAAACGTTTGCCGCGGTGTCGGCCAGTTGCTGGACGAGCTTCCTGGTTTTTTCTATGGTCTTAAAAGGCAGCGCGATATATACGCGGTCGATTTTCCCGTCCCTCACATCGGGGTAGATATCATCAAGTACACCCAGAACCTGCACGCTTCGACCCGGAAGCGGCTTGTACCCCTTCGGCTTCAAGTCATCGTAGAAACCCAGGAGCCTTATCCCCAGCGATGGATTGTTTAGAAAGATCTTCCCTATATGAGCGCCCCGATTATCATCGGCCCCGGCGATCACGGCTGTGCGTGAATTCCTCCCCTTCTTTCGAATTTTATACAAAGCGGAAAGCAGAACGAAACGCCATAGACCGAGCGCAAACGGAGCCAGGATAAACCAGGAACCGACGACCATTCGCGAATACTGGGCGCATGTTTTCGTGATGAACCCCAGGCAAACAACGGTAAAAACAGTAAGGATCCAAACCTGTATCAACGTGTTCAAACCGGACCAGAAGGAAGTGTCCCGCCATGAACGGTAAAGGTTAAAAAGAGGGGCGAAAAAATAAAAAACGAATATGGTGACCAAAGCGGCTAAAAGATATAATTTATTTAAAGAGCCCCTTTCCATTACGTGAAGCGAAATCAGGAGGGTAAAAAAAATCAAAACCCCGTCCACCTGCCGCAGCAGAAAGCTGAACCGCGACTGGTAAGGTCGAATCATACCTCCATTTTGTTTTTTGCGTTTTAAAACCATGGCTCACCTCGTCAAAACATTATCTGGCTGGAATGTTTCTTCGGTCATTCATGACAAGCTGGAGATGAAAGCCCACCGGATATCTCAAACGCCCGATTCCGAGTAGAGGCTTTCTTGACAATGGATCATTGAAAGACAGACACGCCAAGGTTTCTGAAAGACATCCGGCACAGTTCGAATGCCAGGGCAAAGGGTTAAAATGTCACCAAGCAAATCAACGCTTCCGGGTCATCAATCTATACAAACCTTTCAGTGTGGTGTATATCACAACCCCGGCCAGGCAGCCAAGCATATTGGCTCCAACATCTTCCATGTTCCCGTTGCGCTCGGGATGGTAGTACTGCAACAACTCCATCAGCGCACTGTAGCCGAAGACGAAAACCACGATCCCGACTCGATGCCAAACCTTGGCAAACGACAAAAGCCCCAGCACCGAGAGCCCGGCAAGAGCAACAATATGCATCGGGGCGGCTATGGCGGACGGGGGGGAAGCGGAAGGAGATAGGGTGGCCCAGGGCATGAGCAGGAGTGCGATCGCAAGGACTACCCTGCTCCCACCGCGCACGAAGGTCTGAAAGCCGATTGAACCCGGAAAGACCTCGTGCCGGGCCGCCGCAGGTGCACCCGACGTGGGTATGAAGGTTTTTGACAA
>DSCZ01000461.1 GCA_011048855.1 Desulfobacteraceae bacterium
CAGGCACCCTGAGTACGTTATGATCCTCGAGATGAGCCTCATCCGTGGGGAAGGTGGGGGCCACTATCATGATGTTATGCCCGAGCTTTTGAAGGTCTTCGGCAAAAGAGGACACCGAACGGGCCACTCCGCCTACATGTGGAAGATATGTATTGGTAAACATGCAGATGTTCATGTTTGATTTTCCTCCAGGGTGAAAATCTTTTGGCAAGTATACGCCATTTCTATCTTTTTGAAGCCCGGTACATGAATAATTATGGATTCGGGCGGTTTCCGGGCCTTTGAAAATTCCGCGTCGATTTCAAACCGGGCTTTTCCTTTTTCCTTGAATAAGCGGACAGCCACCGGGCCGGCATGCGTTTGGGTCGGTCCGAAGAAAACCGGCTCATCTGTATTTGTCCAATCGGGCAGTATCCCTGAGCCCAGCACCAGACTATTTCCTTCTTCCCTGACGAAAAGGTTGCGAATCAACAGCACCCACTCTGCAGCCGCCCAGCCGTGCTGACCATCCCCCATGCAGCCTCCCAAAGTTATGGGATGAATGGCCTCGGGCCATTGTCCTGTAGACGAAGCCAGATCAGCCACGTTACGGAGCAGTTCCCTGTAGCGGTCATCACCTTTCCGCAGGAGAGTTTCCGCGATGTCGAGAGTTAGATATGCGTTTATTCCTGAATGGATAATGTCCTGGAAAAAACCTCCATTGTGGAAGAATTTTTCGATCATGAGTTCCGTCGTCTTGATGATTCGTCTATCGCCGGGACGTGTTATCTGCAACGGATAATCCGCCACAAGCGACCCCACAGCTCCCGAGTCGATTCGGCGGTAAGGTGAAGCCGGAATTCCTCCTTGCGAACGGTTTTCGGGTATGTTTTCGATACTTCGAGTGATGGCTTCCTCTAAATCTTCGGCCTCCTTATTGTATTTCAGGCTTAATTCGTCTTCGCCGATAAGGTTCATAAGGCGCGAAGCCGCTCGCAACCCGGCCAGGCCCCAAAAATCGTCCCAATAGTAATAGTCGTTGGGTCCGAGGTGCTCGGCGCTGAAGCCGGGTGGTAGAAGCCCCCAGTGCAGACCGGCGTCGTTTCCCCTGACCCGCTTTTTTGTTATCCAGTCGGCACCCTTGCGAATTGCGTTTATCCATTCCCTGCCCGGGGCCTCACCTGTAAGTCTATGGTATCTGTCGAATATCCATAAAACCTGGCCGTTTGAGTCCCACTCACCTTCCTGGGACTGAAAATACCCGTTGCTCTTTTGCCTGGGAGGGAAGGTATCCAATATCCTGCGTGCCCGTTTTGTCAGTCCTGTTGTCATGAGGGCGTTCAACATAAGGCAGGCATCACGAAACCAGAAGCGGCGATAAGTGTAAGTACCCGGTATGATGTCATCGGCTGACAGGATAACCAGGGTCCTGAGGGCAGAATCGTAAAGGAACCTCAATTTTTCGTCCGGTACGTTTAAAGATGCCGCTTCAGACAGTACGTCCTTCCAGGATTCCCGTGGTGTACGGTACGCTGTCGTGGTACGGGTAAAGGTCTTCTTCGGAAGATCCTCTTTTAGTGGGACCCTGATCTCAAGAG
>DSCZ01000149.1 GCA_011048855.1 Desulfobacteraceae bacterium
AACGTATGGGTACTGTTCTGGTGTTGGTAAACAATGCCGGCATTACCCGGGACAACATACTTATGCGTATGAAAGACGACGAATGGAAGGACGTCATTTCGGCTGACCTGAATTCGGTTTTTCTGGTTACCCGAAGAGCTATCCGAGGAATGGCAAAATCCAGGTGGGGTAGAATCGTTAATATATCTTCGGTAATCGCGCTTGTCGGCAACCAGGGACAAGCTAACTATGCCGCAGCCAAAGCGGGCGTTATCGGTTTCACCAAAAGTGTTGCAAGGGAGATGGGGTCTAGAAATATAACCGCAAATGCCGTTGCTCCGGGATTTATCGAAACAGATATGACAGCGGTACTCCCGGAAAAATACCGGGAAGCTATGTTGGGGCAGATCCCGACAGGCCGCATGGGTAAACCTGAAGATATCGCCGGGGTTGTAGCGTTTCTGGTATCAGATAAAGCCTCTTATATTACTGGTCAGGTCATCGCCGTTGACGGTGGCATGACCATGTCGTAGAAATCGTTTTCGAAGATTGACGGAAAAGGAGGTGAGTAGAGTGAAAATGGAAGAAATTACAACCCGCCTCAAGGAAATCGTCATGGACAGGCTCGATGTGGAGGAGGAACAGATCAAGCCGGAAGCTTCCTTCGTCGAGGATCTTGGCGCAGACTCGCTGGATATAGTCGAGCTCATTATGGGGATCGAAGAAGAATTTGACATCGAGATTCCGGATGAAGATGCCGAGAAACTTACGAATGTTGGCGAAGCAATGGATTACATCAAGAACAAGCTCGGCGTCGAAGAATAGTTCTCCCGGACCATGGAGGGCGCAGGAATCAGTCCTGCGCCCGACCGGGGCTTTGGAATCGGTCAGGGAGCCAAAAGGAGTGAACCGGCGTGAAAAGGGTCGTAATTACGGGCTTGGGTGTTGTAAGCCCTATCGCCATAGGGAAAGAAAACTACTGGAAAGCTCTTTCGGAAGGGAAAAACGGTGTAGGAGAAATAACTCTTTTCGACACGACGGATTTTCCTTCCCGTATTGCAGCCGAAGTCCAGGATTTTAAACCTGATGACTGGATGGAACGCAAGGAGGCGCGGCGAGCCGACAGGGTTATACAGTTTGCCGTTGCTGCAGCTGACCTTGCCGTAAAAGACGCTGGCCTGGATACCGAAGGCCTCGATCCGGACAGGTTTGGTGTTTTCATAGGAAGCGGCGAGGGAGGTATTTCCACGAACTATGAGGGCACAAAGGTCCTGCTGGAAAAAGGACCTGCAAGAGTCGGACCTTTTTACGTTCCCATGATGCTCAGCAACATGCCTGCTGCCTATGTCGCCATTCGCTTGAGGGCCAAGGGGCCCAATATATGTGTTGTAACAGCTTGTGCCACGGCAACGCACACTATGGGTGAAGCCTTTCATACAATAGGACGCGGTGATGCGGACATATTGCTGGCCGGAGGATCGGAAGCAGCCATCACTCCGGTAGCTGTAGCGGGTTTCGGAGCCATGAAGGCGCTTTCGACAAGAAACGACGACCCTGAGCACGCTTCAAGGCCCTTCGATG
>DSCZ01000570.1 GCA_011048855.1 Desulfobacteraceae bacterium
ACCGCCACTTTCAGGACCCCGTCTTTTATCCATAAAGGCCGCGCATGAGCTGCAGCCGCTTCTCCAACCACTGCGGGCCAGATTTTCCACAGGGCGGCATCGGCCGGGTCGAACGGAAGCGTGCCCTTTCTGAAAAGCGTGGAGAGTACATCCTTCAAGGGGGTCAGTGACGATTTCCGTTTTTTCAAAATCACACCATGGACTTAAAATCGGTTTTAAAGGAAACCTGCGGATCTGTTAAATCTTGACTATACCGCCGTTAATTAATATTGTAAACCCGTCGACATGATCCGAACTTAATTTTTCCTGCTGTCCATCAAGATACGAAACGAATTTTTTTCACGGCGGGACCACCGCGGACGGGAAAATCCTGTTTCGCGGAAAAAACTTGTAAAACAATGGAGATATCAACATGCCTTGGGATTGGGACAAATTGCAGCAACAAAAAAAAGGGTCCGCTGGGGGCGGTGACGGTCCCCCACGGATGGATGAGATGTTTGAAAAGATCAAGGGGGCGAAATTCAGATTCCGCGGAGGGCCGCCGATCGTTGTGACGATCATCGTTGCACTGTTTATCGCAACAAGTTGCTTCTATACGGTGGCAGTGGATGAAGTCGGTGTTGTGCAGCGTTTTGGTAAATTCACCCGGATCACCCAACCGGGGTTGAACATGAAGCTCCCGCGCGGCATTGAAAAAGTCAGCAAGGTCAAGGTGCGCTACGTTTTCAAGGAGGAGTTCGGGTTCCGCACCGTAGAGCCCGGGGTACAGACGCGCTACGCGCCGACCAGGGGGTATGACGACGAGTCCCTGATGCTCACCGGCGACCTGAACGTCGGCGTGGTGCCGTGGATCGTTCAGTACCGTGTGAAGGACCCGTACAATTACCTGTTCAAAGTCAAAGATGTGCGGGGAACCCTCAGGGATTTGTCCGAAGCGACCATGCGCCTGGTGGTGGGGGACCGCAGCATCAATGAGGTCATCAGCAAGCGGGGGGAGATCGCTTCTGCGGCGGCCGAGCTGCTTCAGAAGGAACTCGATGAAGCTGAAACCGGGATACGTGTCAGCACGATCGAAATGAAGCGAACCAATGTTCCCCCGCCGGTCGAACCATCCTTCAATGAAGTCAATCAGGCCACGCAGGAGAAGGAACAGCTGATTTATGAGTCCAGGGAGCAGTACAACAAGATCATCCCCGCTGCAAGGGGGAGCGCCGAGCGAACGATAAGGGCCTCGGAAGGTTATGCCCTCGACAGGGTTAACCGCGCCGAGGGTGATGTCGCCCGCTTCCTTGCTCTTTACGAGGAATATGCACAGGCCCCGGACGTAACCAAGCGACGGTTGTACCTGGAAGCCATCCTGGATATCTATCCGAAGCTGGGGAGAAAATACATTCTCGACTCCGACAATGCGAATGTGCTGCCGCTTCTAAACCTGGGTGCAGCGCCGGGAGGTGGTAAATAATGAAGATTAAAAAAATAGTCCTGATCGTAGTGGTGCTCGGGTTTATCGCATTTATGTCCGCATATATCGTCGATGAAACGGAGCAGGTGGTGG
>DSCZ01000229.1 GCA_011048855.1 Desulfobacteraceae bacterium
CCAAGAGGGTGGGTCTGTGGGCGTCCGGAGGCTCGGATTGTCATCAACAACCGGTTCTTATGGGGAGTGTAAAGGTGCCGGCCTTCGTAGCGGAACAATTTGGGTTTTATCCGAAACCGTGACACACATTCCCGCGCAGAGCCGGAAAAACCCAATCAATGGGGGAGCGTAAACCTGTGCCGTTCAAGATAGAAGACCTTTTGAATCCCGATGCCCTTCCTGATCCTACGGAAGGGGTTTCTCTCGTGCAGACGCATATCTCTCTGGTCCTTGTCGCGGACAAATATGTGTATAAGATCAAAAAACCGGTGGATTTCGGGTTTCTTGATTTCACCACCCTGGAAAGAAGAAAGCACTTTTGTCACCAAGAAGTTAAACTCAATCAGCGCCTTGCCAAAGAAATCTATATCGGCGTCTTACCTGTGACCTTTGACGGCAGAAGGCATGGACTGGGCGGCAAGGACAAAAAAATCGTGGACTATGCCGTAAAGATGAAACGGATTCCCGAGGACCTTCTCATGAAGACCCTCTTTCAGAGGGGTGAGCTGAATGTGGGACATTTAGAGAATATCGCCGGGGTGCTTGCCCTCTTTCACCACAATGCGGAACGATCACAGGAAATCGAGCAGTTTGGAAGGGCGCAGATGTTCAAGGTGAATACGGATGAAAATTTTGAACAGTCCCGGAAATACATCGGCAGGACCATTACCCATGAAAATTACAGGGGGCTTCTTGAATGGACCAAGGCGTTTTATAAAGAAAAACACGATTTGTTCAGGGAGCGTATAGGTGCGAAAAAGATCAGAGACTGCCATGGAGACCTGCATATGGAGCACATCTGCCTTACGGAAGGCGTTCCCATAATCGATTGCATCGAATTCAACGATCGCTTTCGATACAGTGACACCCTTGCCGACATTGCGTTTCTCCTCATGGACCTCGAATATCACGGGGGAGCAGATCTTGCCGATCAATTGTGGCGTTTCTACGGTGAAAAAACCGGGGACTCGGGCATGGATGAGCTGCTCACATTTTACAAGGTCTACCGTGCCTACGTACGCGGGAAGGTCATCAGTTTTCAGCTTGAGGATGAACGTATTGAAAGCAAAGAAAAGGAAAGGGCGCAGGTTGCGGCGTCCAAATACTTTGAATTGGCCCGATCCTACGTGGGTTAAGACAAGAGGATGGTGCGATGCATGATGTGGGATGTATTTTGCTCGCAAATCCTTGTCAAAAAGAAGGGCAGGACTGTTTAGAGGAGCACTTTAAATGAAGGAACCTTTCAGAGATTTTATGAGCAGCCGATTGGAATCGGGAGCCATACTCATTGCCTGCGGATTACCGGCCTCATACAAGACCGAAACGACAGAGGTCATAGCCCGAATTACGGGTTATCGAATATTGAGAACAGACATGATCAGGCTTGATGTCCTCAGGAACGAGGACATCTTTGATGAAAAAGTGGCTGCCGATATGGACAAACGCACACGCGTTTACGACGAAATGTTCAGGATGGCGGACGAACTGGCCCGAGAAGGCCAGGGC
>DSCZ01000540.1 GCA_011048855.1 Desulfobacteraceae bacterium
GGCAGGACGGTGCCGTCGGCAAGAAGGCTCTGGAGGGCGTCGCGAGGTAATGCGTTGATATCGCGGGCAAGTGCGCTAGCGAGGGCATTGCTCTCGGGCGGGCCGATCTTGAATTCGTCCCGCAGAAACGGCGAAAACGCTCGCATCTGCTCATCCAGTTTCGTCCAGTTGGTCATGATTTTCTTTCGCCCAACGCCAAGTTTCACCCGCAACCGAGCCAGCGAGACTACCCCCAACCAAAGGTATTTTGGCTGGCGCAGAGCCTTTGAAAAACCGAGCGGTAGGTTGTCGGGTGCAAACGCTTGTTGGGCCGCTGCTTTGTGCATTTATTTGTACAACCGTTTGAAAACACGGCAAATTGCCAGGCTTGACCAATAAGTTGAGTCTTTATCTTTCGCCTTCAGCAGTTTTATCTCAAAAAGCCCATTTTCAAATTGACGACCTCGTAGTCTGTCAAGAGCTTTACCAATCTGCTCATTATCTTTTGTAAACCCCATCAGCGACAGCGAATCAAGAACGGATACTATATCTGTGAAAAAAAATGGACAAGATGTTTCTTCCCAGTAGCTTTTGTCTCGTCGGTCCACATATTTGTCTGACTCAAAGAACCGCGATGACAACAAAACACCTGCCACCTTGGCCGGTTCAGAATGGCGATAAGTGGGATGAGCAGCAAACGCCCTCATCACCATCCCTGTTACCAAATGGGAAAATGGCTTTGAGCGCACTGGCTGAAGAGGGGTGGGGTACTTGAGGGTTTCTTCCCACTTGATAGAATGCGTTCTAATCGGAATAGCCCATCCCCCATCATCCTGCCTGACAGATAACAGCCACTCGAAACTCTTCTCAATTCTCAAATCGTTTTCGTATCCTGCTTTGATGAGCAGTTCCGTAATAGCTGCCGAATAATTTGGGGAGTACTGCGTACCATAGATACCCCGGAAATCCCCTTCCTCGGTTTGACAAGAAAAAAGATAATCTGCGGCCCTTTGTATGGCTGGATGCCGATTATCCAAACCGTATTTTTCTACAAGATGTCCCAATACTCTGAATGTTTCCAGGAGATTATAGTTTTCTTTTGCCTGCTCCTTGTTGGCAGGATATTTCCACGCCCCATCTGTCTGCTGACGATTGATTTCTTTCTTGACTTGGGGTAAATCCCATAGCGTTGTTACTGTTTCCACTTCTTCATCTGTCAGGTCGCGCCTAACGAAATAAAGAAGTGCCTTATTGTCTACAGACAGCAGGAAAGGTAAAGGATTGAAGTTCAGTTGCTCCAGCCAGTTCCCCATAGTGTTATCATCTCAATTTCGGGAAAACGAATGTCACTCTTAAGTCTAGCGGCCCAACGACAAAGCTCACCGGCGGCAATGGAGCGCAGCGGAATTGCTGTCCGGTGCAGCGCCTTGTTGGGTCTTATCGTTTTCATGGTTCTATACCAATAAGCACGAGCGGAACCGCTGGAACACCTCGGCCTTGACGAACAACATTGTAAAATTCACCTTCATAGTACGCGACCCCAGAACTCATTTGAC
>DSCZ01000195.1 GCA_011048855.1 Desulfobacteraceae bacterium
ATGATAAATCATCTATATAAATACTTAAAGTTCCGCGGACTTCGCGGAAAAGACAAGTCCCGCTCCCTGCGGGACCGACAACACGGGGGTGAAATTGATGAGCAAACAAAAGAGAGTATTACTTACTACCAGCTACGGGCCTAACCACCTGGGATGGGGAGAAGATATGTTCGACCTTCTCAAGTCCCGCCTTGCCCGCGGCCACGGCCCTTTTGCGATGGCGTCTCATTGCCATTATTTCGGGCTGTACCTAATTCGCCGAAAATATCTCCAATCCCACAACGGTCCTCGAAAATCCGCACTGGGACGAGTTCGTTGACGAGCTCAAGCAGGGCTACGACATCGTCGGCATTCAGTTGAAAAGCCTTCATACGGCCAAGATAGCCAAGATGGTCAGGCACATCAGGGAGAACCATCCTGAAACAGAGGTGGTGATGGGAGGCTATGGCGTAAGCGCTCTGGGCAACCCTGTCCCGGGGGACGTGAACGGGGACGCTGTTTACATCAGAGAAAATTCTCATCACCTGTGCCGCGAGGAAGGCGTCTGCTTCATGCGCAAACTGCTGGACGACAAGCCTTACGACAGGGAAATCACACAGTTCCATATGCCTACAACGGGCTTCACGATTGAGCAGTTGAAAAAGGCGCACGCGCGACTCCCCATCATCCTCGTCAGCCTCGGCTGCCCCAACGCATGCGACTTCTGCAACACCAGCGCCTTCTTCTATCATAAGAAAATCTACGTTGCCGAGCCGGAACAGGTATATCGCTTCATAAAAAATTACCAGAGACGGCTCAAATTCGAGGATATCTTCGTGCTCCTTTTCGACGAGGACTTCTTCCTGAACCCCGATTACGTCAGGGAACTTGGCCGCCTGCTCAGCAAAGACAAAAGCACGTGGGGCGTCAAGTGGTTCAGTTTCGGCTCGACACGCTCCCTCTCTCAGTTCACCGCCGAGGAGCTCAAAACTTACGGACTCGGCGCCGTATGGATTGGGGTCGAAAGTTTCCTCAGCGACGCGGGAACCACTCAAGACGTCTACGCCAAACGGCGCGGCGAGGACATAAAGAAGGTCTTCCACGACCTGCACAGCTACGGAATTCAGACCGTCGCTTCCCTAGTCCTCGGATTCGACTTCCATACGCCCGAAAACCTCAAAGAAGACATCGACAGCTTCGTCGAACTCAAACCATTCTTCTACCAAATCAGCCCGCTCACTCCATGCCCCGGCACCGCGCTTTACGAAAGGATGACCGAAGAAGGACGCATACTCGACACCTACAAGTGGACCGACTTCCACCTCTGGAAGGACGATGTCTTCGAACTCAAGAATTTCAAGCCGGGCGACATAAGGAGATTTTTCGATTACGCCCATGAACGGCTGCGGGACGTCATCGGACCGCCGCCCGTGCAGATGATGGAAAGCCAACTCGACGCATACCAGAACCTGAAAAACTCCACCGACCCGCATAAACAGTATCTGGCCGAAAAAGCCAAACAAATGGCTTCCTATAGCTACACCTACCTGCGCGC
>DSCZ01000075.1 GCA_011048855.1 Desulfobacteraceae bacterium
GTTTGAAGCAATCCCCCTTCTCATCAAAATAAGTCAGGCCGGTGACACCTTTGTACCCATTTTCTTTTGAATTGATCGCGGCCAGCCCTTCGCGGATTTTAGCCCTGTCGGGACCTGTCTTTTCTATCACATGCGCCAGTATACCCATGCAGTCGTAGGCGTTTGCACTCATCCAGTCGACATCCCTGCCCGCGGTTTCCTTGAAACGCTCGGCGAAATCCTTTCCTTCCGGGCCTGCGGCAGCCGCCAGGAAAGGAACCGTCAAATAAGTGTTTTCCGCATTCTTTCCGGCGATATTGATATAGTCGACATTATCGATACCATCCGCCCCGAAAAACGGGCCTGTGAAACCCAGTTTACGAGCCTGGCTGGCGATCAGGGCACCTTCCGGATGATAACCGCACAGAAAGATCGTATCCGGTTTTCTATCCAGAAGCTTGGTCAACTGAGGAGTAAAATCAGTAGTTTTTGCGACATAGGCTTCGGTCCCGACAACTTCAAGCCCGGACTCCTTCGCACCCTCCATGAAGGAATCTTTGAGGCCGATGGCATAGTCGTTGTTCTCGTAGAAAATCGCAACCTTCTTTTTCCCCAGCAGGTCCGCAACAACATAGGTGGCCAGGTATTTTCCCTGAAAATCGTCTGTATAACAGTTCCGGAAAAACCATCCTTTGCCGACGTCACCTATCGTGGGGTTGGTGGAGGTGGGGGATATACACGGCACACCGTGCCTGACATAGATCGGCATCGCCGCGAGGGTTGCCGAAGAACAGACATGCCCGATCACAGCCACGATCTTTTTGTCTGCCGCGAACTTAGAGCCCACAAGGCCGCCCTCTTTAGGCGCACAGAGATCGTCACCCCACACAAGCTCGACCTTCTGGCCGTTTATGCCGCCGGCATTGTTGATTTCCTCGAGTTTGAGCGACACGCCCGCCTTGATGTTGTCCCCGTAGGACGCCAGGTCACCGGTAAATGGACCTGCGACACCTATTTTGATATCGGCGCCAACGGCGACGGTAGCCGACGCCATAACCAGGAACAGAGCCGACACCAGACACCAGCAATTAAACTTACGACCTTTTCTCATGAGCACTCCTCCTTCCATTGGACCCGGATTGATAAGACCCTCCGGCAAAATTTAGTTGTTGATCAAGTTCCTGAATTTAATCTAATGAGGATAATAAAAACACCACTGTGTGTCAATGCGGATTCCTGTCAATTTCGAGCTCTTGTTTTTTTTCCGTTACGAAGCAGAAAAAAATGCGGACACCAATAACATAGACGGAGCTCCGGAGAATGAAGAAACTGTAACGGAGTCTCGTTACTGATCTGTGGCTGAAATGTCAAGCAGAAACTTACAGGAATGGAATCCGATATGAGGATGATTCGTTCACGCCCATAGGGGATTTCCAGGGCAGTTTGCCTCCTGAATCGGCTGGTTTGAAATTGACTTGATATAGACCGTGTGATAGTCTGATTGTTTATGTATTGCTAGAATTTATTGTACCCAATCGTTACGCTGCCCCGGCA